>DATCWN010000016.1:0-9239 GCA_036566285.1 Hanamia sp. | reverse complement strand
CATGATTACTTTAGATGGAGTCATGCAGGCGCCCGGTGGGCCTGAGGAAGATACATCAGGCGGTTTCAAATACGGTGGTTGGGTGGCACCGTATGATGACGAAGTTTATGGTAAGGTGGTGCAAAAAGAGCTGGAGCCTGCGAATTATCTTTTGTGCAGAAAAACATTTGAGATTTGGGCCGGCTACTGGCCTGAACATGGAGACTTTTGGCCGGGTATTAATGAAGGCGCAAAATATGTATTTTCCAAAAACATGAAAAAGTCGGACCCGCTGGTTACGGGCTGGAAAAACTCGGTAGTAATAAAAAAGCTGGCAGATATCAAAAAGCTCAAAAATTCAGAAGGCGCTGACATCCAGGTTTGGGGTAGCAGTGAACTTGTTCAGTTGCTACTTAAGAATGACCTTGTAGATGAACTCCGACTCAAAATTCACCCCTTGACTTTAGGCAAAGGAAAAAAGCTTTTTGACAATGGAACGATTCCGGCAGCATTTACATTAACAGAGAGTATGGTTACACCAGGTGGAGTTATTATTGCCAATTACAAGCGGGCAGGTGAAGTCAAAACAGGTACTGTGGGAGTTTAAGGAGAAAGTAAATGAGAAAAAATTGTTTCCGCGGTGATCAGTGTCTTTACCGACCACAACTGCCAAAACCAAAAAGGTCTTTTCAGAGCTTTGATTTAATTGAGAGTCCGCAAAAGACGGTTTGAGCTTTTCACCACTCTCCCATTGACCATTCACCCACTCACCATTCACCATCAATTACTACTTTTGCCGCGTGAAAAAATATTCAGGGTACTTTTTTTATTTCCTATACTGGCTTTTGTTTTTCATGGTGGCTAAGGCAATATTCCTTTGCTATCATTACGGACTTACCGCCACTCTTAGCGGCAGCGAAATCGGGAAAGTATTTTTGTATGGCTTACGGATGGACGCTTCCTTCACAGGCTACCTTTGTATTTTACCGTTTTTATTGTTTTGGGTAAAATCAATTTTTATAAAGATTCCGATTCAGAAAATCATCCGCGTTTACACACTTATTCTCATTATTCTTTTTTCATTTTTATGCGCCGCCGACCTGGAACTCTACAGCGCCTGGGGCTTCAGGATGGATGCCACTCCCCTGCAGTATTTTAAAACACCAAAAGAAATGGGCGCCACCATTTCAACGGCGCCGGTGTTTTTATTGCTATTGATCTTTGTGGCTTTTGCCGTGCTTTTTATTTTTATTTATAAAAAATACTTTGACCGCTTTATTGACAGGCATCAAAAAAGAATCTCTCTGCCGGATATTCTTTTTTCTCTTTTCCTCCTGGCTTTCCTTTTTGTTCCCATACGTGGCGGCATTCAAAAGATCCCCATGAACATCAGCGATGTTTATTTCTCCGAAAAATTATTTGCCGATCATGCGGCTATTAATTTACCATGGAACATTATGTTTTCTATTTTAAACAAACACGAGGATCAAAATCCATTCAACTATTTTACAGAAACCGAAGCGGAGAGTTTAGTAGATAGCCTGTATCACACGGGGCCGGTAAAAATTCCTTCCATCCTCTCTGTTGAAAAGCCAAACCTCATCATTATTATTTTAGAAAGCTACACGGCCAAATGGGTAGGCTGCCTTGGCGGAGTTCCCGGTGTAACGCCCCGGTTAGATAAGATAGCGGCAGATGGATTGTTGTTTACAAATTTTTATGCGTCAGGCGACAGAAGCGAGAAGGGACAGATAGCCATTTTAAGCGGCTACCCCAACCAGGCCATTACTTCCATTATAAAAACGCCCACCAAAACGCGCGGGCTTCCCGGCCTGAACCAGGCGCTGGAAAAAGAAGGGTATCATTCCAGTTTTACTTATGGCGGCGAGCTGGAATTTGCGAATATAAAATCGTACCTCATCAATACCGGCTTTGATAAATTGATTGACAAATATTCTTTTCCGCTGGCGCAAAGAACTACCTCGTGGGGCGTACATGATGAATTTGTTTTTAATCGTTTTCAGGAAGATTTGAAAACAGAAAAAGAACCTTTCTTTGCAACGTTGTTTACCTTAAGCAGCCACGAGCCTTACGATGTGCCATTGAAACATTTTACGGAAAAAGATGAAACCACTCAATTTAAAAACTCGATTTACTATACGGATAGTGTATTGGGCAATTTTATTGAAAAAAGTAAACTGGAACCGTGGTGGCAAAATACATTGGTGGTTATTGTTGCCGACCATGGACATCCGCTTCCGGGGCATGATGCCAACGACAGGCCTTCTAAATTTCATATCCCTTTAATCTTTTCGGGAGGCGCTTTGAAGATGAAAGGCGTCATCAATACCATAGGATCGCAAACAGATATTGCCACCACTGTTTTGAACCAGTTAAAAATTTCATCCAAAGAATTTACATGGGGAAAAGACCTTTTAGATTCTTCTGCTAAATCATTTGCTTTTTATTCTTTCAATAATGGCTTCGGATTCGTAACGCCGTCGGGTACCCAAACCATAGATAATGTTTCTAAAAAAACGATTTATGAAGAACCGGGCTTTGACACAAGCAATAGTAAATACGGCAAAGCCTACATGCAGTTCTCTTACCAGGATTTTTTAAGAAGGTAATTTCTCCGCGCGCTGCAAACGATAGTAGAGAATGGCCAGTAAAAAACAAATAAAACAGATACTATACCAAAGCGTTTGATACCCTGCATGTTCCGCTGTGAATGCGCCCGCAAAGGGCCCTACTGCCTGCGCCGATGCCCACGCTACGGAAAACAAGGCTGCATATTGCCCGCGATTGTTCGGTTTTGCCCGGCCAATCCACCAGGAATTCATAAAAGGCATGGTAAGTATTTCACCAAAAGTTAAGAAGACCATCGAAACCAAAGCAATCAGCGCGTAATTAAATGGGTATGAATTGAGCAAAAGAAATGAAATAGATACCAACAACATACCGCCCGAAATATAATGCAGCGAAGGCCGCCTTCCTTCCAGTTTGAAAACCATAATCATTTCAAAAAATGAAATAATCAATCCATTCATCGCCATGATGATGCCAATAAAAAAAACGCTTAGCTTAAAATTTTCTTTATAGAAAACAGGAATGGTTGTAAACATTTGAAAGAAGCAAAGCGCAAAAATAAAAACAAGGATAATGAAGATCATGTACGGCCGGTCTTTATAAGCCGAAATGAGGATGGGCTCTCTTACTTTTTTCATTACTTCTGTGGCCGAATTTCGTTTAGGCGAAAGCGTTAGGTATAATAAAACTGCCGCAAGAAGATTGGACAATCCGTCCACCCAAAACAACAGGCTGTAATTAAAGCTGGCCAGGAGGCCGCCCAAAGCCCCGCCAACCGCCCATCCCAGGTTTATGGCAAGGCGGTTAAGCGAATAAGACCTTGTTTTATTTTCATCTTTACTGTAATGCGCGATGGCCACGGTATTAGCCGGCCTGAAAGATTCATTCAGCATGGCCAATATAAAAGTAGTAATACAAATAGAAAGATAAGAATGCATTTGCCCCAGCACAATAAACATGATGCCGCCACCAATCAATGCAATTAATTGTACATAATAGTAACCGATAGTGTCCACCAGTTTACCGCCTATTAAAGCCCCGGCAATAGCGCCCAGGCCAAAGATGCTCATTACCAAACCGGCTTTATCAATTCCAAAGCCATCCTGTTGAGTGAGGTACATGGTCATAAAAGGAATCACCATGGTGCCCATACGGTTCACCAGCATTACCAATGAAAGCCACCACGTGCCGGAAGAAAGTCCGCCATAGGCTTTTTTATATAGAGGGAAGATGGTGTTTACCATACAGCAGCAAATATAATTTAGATGCCCGCTATTTATCGTTAGAATTTCAAAGAGAGAGAACTTGTACTCCTTGCTTTCACCGGCTATTATTGTAAAGATTGACCAAATAATTGGTAACTCAGGCAGGTACGCAAACCATAGATAACGTTTTACAAAAATGAGGTATTAATTTTGATAAGAAGTGTAAGCAAGAAGATGAATCGTTTTCTATTGCCTGCTATTATTTTTATAACCATTAATTTTAATCATTGTTTTTAAAATTAAATTAAGAAAATGGATTTCGTTGATTATTATAAAACCCTGGGGGTTTCTAAAAATGCCTCTCTTGACGATATAAAAAAAGCTTACCGCAAACTGGCAAGAAAACTGCATCCCGATGTAAACCCCAATGACAAAGAAGCACACAAAAAATTTCAGCAGATCAATGAAGCCAATGAAGTATTGAGCGATCCTGAGAAGAGAAAAAAGTATGATCAGTATGGCGAAAACTGGAAGCATGCAGACCAATATGAACAGGCGCGGCAACAACAAGGTCGGCATGGCACTGGTGGCGGTTTCGGAGGTAGGGGTTTTGGAGACTACACCTATTCATCAGAAGATGAGGGAAGTTTTTCAGATTTCTTTGAATCGCTTTTTGGCGGTGCATCGGGAAGAAGAAGCCAGGCGAAATACAGAGGGCAGGATTATAATGCGGAATTACAATTAAAATTAAGCGACGCATTTGCTACGCATAAACAAACCCTAACCATCAATGGAAAAAATGTAAGAATCACCATTCCGGCAGGTGTAGAAAATGGACAGGTAATTAAGTTGAAAGGCTATGGAAGTGCTGGTGCCAACGGCGGGCCTAATGGCGATTTGTTCATCACTTTTGTAATAAAAAATGATACGGCATTCCGGCGTGAAGGGAATGATCTTTATAAAACTGAAGACGTTGATTTATACACCGCCTTGCTTGGCGGAGAAAAAACAATTGACACGTTAAGTGGTAAAATAAAATTAAAAGTAAACCCTGAAACACAGAATGGCACTAAGATACGGCTGAAAGGAAAGGGCTTTCCGGTTTATAAAAAAGAAGAGCAGTTTGGTGATCTGTACATTACCTGGAATATAAAATTGCCTACTCATTTAAACGAAAAGCAAAAAGAATTATTTAGGGAATTATCAAAATTATGATCTTAAATTTTTTGTTATGGAACAAGAAGAATTAATACCAGCCAAAGATTTCTGCACGTACCATAATATCGAATATTCTTTCATCAATTCACTGGAAGATTCAGGATTGATAAGCATCACATCCGTTCAGCAGTCTACTTATATACATGCTGATGAAATGCAGAAGCTTGAAAAATTTGTAAGACTACATTATGATCTTGATATAAACCTCGAAGGCATTGAAACCATTAATTACCTTCTTGAAAAAATAGAAAAAATGCAGAAGGAGATTTTGGAATTGAGGAATAAAACAATTAGCTAATTAGCCAATTAGCTGATGTACTAACGAGAGATTGATTTATTATTTTATAGTCATTTCTTCCGTCTATCAAAGCAACATTGTCTTTGACTTCAAGTCAACCTCCGCTATGCATTTGACATTTTCACATTGAGACATTAGCACATTGGCTAATCAGCTAATTAGCACATTAATTAAAGGGCCATTCCTGCCTCACTTTGGCTTTAATAAAATATACCAATACACCAAAAAAAATAACAATCAATCCGGTAAACATTAATTTACTTCCGGTGGAAATAAGAATAAAAACCCACATGCCAATTGCAAGAACTATAGGCAATGGAAACAAAGGCATTTTATAAGGAAAATTTGGTGGCTCTTTTTTGAAATGTAAGATCAATAACCCGATTGCCTGGCCAATAAATTGTATCATAATACGCATGGCAAGTATGGCGCTGATTACATCACCCAACTTGAACAACATGCTGAAAATAAATGCCACGCCGCCCAATACCAAAAGCGATACATACGGAAAGTTTTTTGTGGGATGCAGCTTGCCGAAAACTCTAAAAAACTCACCATCCGCCGCTGCGGCATAAGGAATGCGGCTATAGCCAAGCGTTGCAGAAAATACAGAGGCAAAGGCCACCCACAAAATTAAACAGGTAACCACTTTTGCAGCCGTATTGCCAGCCAGTACCTGCATAAATTCACTTATTACAAACTCACTTTCTTTCGCCTGCTGCCATGGGATTACGCTTACTACACTAACGTTCATCAAAAGATAAAAAACAGAAATTCCGGTGATAGAAATAAACATGCTGCGCGGAATATTCCTGGAAGGATTTTTTATTTCACTTCCCAAATGGCACACGTTGTAATATCCTAAATAACTATACACGGATTTTACACTTGCAAAACCAATGGCGGTAATAAAAGCATAATCGAGTGTTAGCCCGGAATTAATATTTTGTATGGGAGTTAAAAAATTGCCATGAGCTATTCCACCACCAATAATCCAAAACATGGTAATGATAACGCCGCTCCATAACAGCACGCTTATTTTTCCTATGGCTTCAATTTTTCTATACAATAAAACAACGATTAAAATAACCACACTTCCGCTTACTATCTTTTGAGTAAGCCCTGTGAGCGGTATCAAAAAAGAAAAATATTGCGCGAATCCGATGGCTGCCGAAGCTATAACCAACGGCGCTTGTATCATGGTTTGCCACACGAATAAAAAGCTCATCATTTTGCCCGCGCCGTTTTTACCATACGCTTCTTTCAAAAAATTGTAGCTACCGCCGGCTCTTGGAAAGGCGGCTCCTAATTCGCTCCACACCATGGCATCCACAAATGATAAAAAAGCACCGGCGATCCATGCATATAAGAACCACGGTCCATTCATCATACCTATAACCATCGGCAATGTTATGAACGGGCCAATACCTACCATGTCAATCATATTAATAGCAGTAGCATGGCCGAGTCCAAGTCTTCTTTCCAGTAAAGGCATTTAAAAATGAAATTGAATATTCAAGAAAAGAATTGATGAGAAATAAAGTGGTAAAATTACAAAAGCATAATCAATGAATTAACTCTCATTCATTGATTATGCTTCAAAAAATTATCTATAAAAATCTCTCTATTTTTTATAATAGGTGATCGTTCTTTTTACAATCTTAACAGGTTTGCTATTTTCATTCAATTCAGTTCGTTGAGTCCAGTTGTCCTTATCATCAAAACTATCGTACTTATATTTTGTTACTTTATTGGTGGTAGAATCTTTTGAAACATTTTTGGTATCGCTCTCTATCGTATTATTTTTATTATCCAACTTTACTATGGATGAAAAAATTATCTTTCCCGTACTATCTTTCTCTTCACCACCTTTATAAATTTGTTTATCAAAATTGTTGGACATCGTGGAACTTAAAGTACTATCAGCATTATATTTCTTCATAGCTGTAAGCTGGCCATAATCATTTTGTGAAAAACCGCTATAATAAAACTTCATTTTATTTAAAGAATCATATTCCTCAGCGCCGGAATATTTTCCATCTTTATCAATCCGGACTGAAATGGTCGAAGACAAATTTCCGTTTTTCGAATTCTTTATATCCTTTATTGCGCCATTATCGTAATGGGCAAAAGTTCCTTCCTCTTTATTAGTGCCTGCTTTGTTATCGGAACTATACCCGGTGATGTAGCCCTTTGCATCATATTTTACCTTAACTACGCAGCAGGAATCCTGTTCCCCTGTTTTTCCCGTGCTATCCACTTTGTAATCCGTTGCCGTCGTTTGCTCCACATGTCCTTTTAAATTATCCGCAAGTACATCAGCATTTTTAGGTAGTTCCTGTTTCTTTTGATTACACGAGAATGCAACCATTACTGCCATTGCCAGAATTGAAATCTTTTTCATTGTATTCGTTTTAATGATTAAATAAAATGATTGCAAAGGCAAAAGGTGAAGGCGATAAAATTAGCTTAGGAAAGGTAAAAATAAATTTCATCAACAATAAAAATTTTTTCAGAAAATACCGGGGCAAGAATTCATTTTAATAAATCTTCATTTCTATTCATTCTCATCATTTCGCCATAACCCATTTTTCTGGATAAAGCAACCACAGCACGGGTTATACGGTTTGCTTTGGTCTCAGAAGTTTTAGCAGACTCTATCCATTTACTAAAATATTTTTTATGACTGCCTGGTAAGGAATTAAAAAAATCAAGCGCTACAGGTTCATCGGAAAGGCATTGCATGAATTCTTCATTCAAAATAATGTCACGATTGTCTTCTTCAAGACTTGCTGAAATAAAAGCGCCTTTTGTTTTCCTCAATGCTTTTCTCATGGATGCATTTACAGGCATTATAAAATTCCCTTCGCCCATAGGAAGCAAGCTTACTTTTTCTATTTTATAATTATCCAGTTTCCCTTTTACCCTGAATGATTTTTTATTCCCTGGCTTCAATTGAGATGCTATTTCTTCACTCACTTCAATATAACACCATCCGGTTTTCTCACCCTTGTCACCAAACTTTTTTATTATTGTTTTAAAATGAATCATGAGATTTGAAATTGATAAGCCAGGACTTTTTAATTTTAAAAACAGGTTTACTCTGACTAAGATATTCTATTTTATACTTTTCATTCTGCGCCAGGCAGAAATACCAAATACGGAAAAATGGCGGAGATAAAATCTGCAATCCCGACAGGTGTCAAACAAATTGTAATTTTGCGTGCAAATGACAAAACTTTCAGTAAACATCAATAAAATAGCCACGCTGCGCAACGCCCGTGGCGGCAATAATCCTGATTTAATTAAGACAGCGATTGACATCCAAAACTTTGGCGCAGAGGGCATTACCGTACATCCACGCCCGGATGAAAGGCATATCCGTTATGCGGATGTTTTTGAATTAAAAAAAATAATTACTACAGAATTCAACATTGAAGGAAACCCTAAAGAACAAAAATTTGTGGACCTCGTTCTTGCCAACAAACCCGACCAGGTTACTTTGGTTCCTGATGCGTTAGGGCAAATAACTTCTGATCATGGATGGGATACTAAAAAAAATAAAGAGTATTTAATCGAAATTATTTCTGTTTTTCAAAAAGCAGGAATAAGGGTTTCTTTATTTGTTGACCCCGATGTGGAAATGGTTATAAATGCCAAAGAAACCGGGACAGACAGGATTGAGCTTTACACAGAAAATTATGCAACACAATTCCAAAAAGGAAATCAACAGGAAGCAATCGCTCCCTACATTACAGCAGCGAAGAAAGCAGTTGAACTGGGATTAGGAATTAATGCAGGTCACGATCTAGACTTACATAATCTTAAATATTTTTCTGAAAATATTCCCGGCCTTCTCGAAGTTTCCATTGGTCACGCATTAATATGCGATGCCTTATACTTTGGTTTAGAAAATGCAGTTCAGTTGTATAAAAGACAATTAGACAATG
>DATCWN010000568.1:0-4837 GCA_036566285.1 Hanamia sp. | reverse complement strand
CCGCCAATCACGATCAAAATACCAATTTAAAACTCATCAACGTGAGTTTACCCAGCGTGGGATTTACGGTAAATACGGTGTATCCTTTCAGGAAAAAAGAATTTGCCGGCGAAACAAAATGGTATGAAAATATTGGAATTGGATATAATGGTACCGCGCAAAACCGGTTTTCTTTTTATGATACCGTAAAGAATAAAAGCATCTTTCAACAGATAGCCGATACCCTGCAATATGGCTTTCATCATTCAGTGCCTATCAGTTTATCGCTGCCTCAATGGAAATTTCTTCAAATTTCCCCCGGTGTTAGCTATGATGAAACATGGTTTCAAAAGAAATCCACACATTATTGGGACGACGTTCATGATACCTTGTTAACCAAAATACAGAATGGCCTTTTCACTGCAAGGCAAATGTCTTTTTCACTAAACCTATCTACAAGGATATTTGGGATGATAGCCGCGAAAAGTAAGAATGCAAAAATCCAGGCGATACGCCACGAACTAAGGCCTACGTTTGGTATCAATTACCGCCCTGATTTTAATAAAAATAATTATTACTATACTGTAGTGGACAGCACCGGCAGAAAACAACAGTTTTCTTATTACGAAAGCACTTATAATATTTACAGTCCTTACGGGACAGGAACATTTGGAGGTTTCAATTTTGGCCTGGAAAATAATGTTTCCATGAAAGTGCGCAACCGGAAAGATACCGGTGAAAATGCTTTAAAAAAAATCTCTATTCTTGATGCGCTTAGCCTTCAGGGCAGCTACAATTTTTTTGTAGATTCTTTTAAATTTTCTCCCATCTCTATGAGCGCCTCCACTAATTTATTCAATAAAGTAAACGTTACCGGGTTCGCCAGTTTTGATCCCTACGAGGTAAATGAATCAGGAAGAAGAATTGATAAACTGATATGGAAACGCAAGCCCATTTCCCTCGGAAGATTAACAAGCGGAAGCCTTTCTTTATCAAGCCAGTTCCAGGGCGGTGATAAAAAGAAGGGAACTCAAGCAGGTTTACAACCCAATAATCGCCCGGAAAATGCCAATTACAGCCAGGATCAATTCGATAGCGAGGCGGCTTATATAAGAAATAATCCCGGTGAGTTTGCTGATTTTAATATCCCGTGGTCAGTGAACTTTTCGTATGCTTTATCTTTTTCAAAAACTTTTATTATCGGGCAGGGATTTAAAACTACTTTTTCTCAAAATATTAATTTTGGAGGCACGCTGAATATGACGCCCAAATGGCAAATGGGCATCAATGGATATTACAATGTTTCCCTTGGCCAGCTTAACCCTCTGTCATTATCCATTTCAAGAGACATGCACTGCTGGCAAATGTCCATCAATATGTCGCCGATAGGTAATTACAGGTATTTCAGTATCAACCTCAGTCCTAAATCTTCCCTGCTCCGCGATCTGAAAGTGAACCGTACAAGGTCTTTCTACAGTGGTTTATAATTTTTAGGAGGCCATTATCTCATAGAAGCTTTAATATACTTGATCCAGGTTTTAATAAAATAAGCGTTCCTGGCATTTTTAAGTTTTGCATTACTCAGGTGCATAAATATTTTAATGCCATCACATTCAGAGGTAATCACATAATCGAGCCTTTCTTCTTGGGCACTGGTCACCGCCAGCCCGGTAAATGCAACACAGCCCATTCGATATTGTTTTACTTTCCTTATGTGGCCATCGGGGGCGGACAATTCTTTGGAGATTTCTTCCAAAGCGCTTACAAATTGTTTGACCGATTTTTTCTCTACAGGAAACAGTTCATGGAATTTATCTGCAGTAGTTATTTTATTGGAATAAACAACAGGTTTTACCATCCTAGTATCAAGTAATACATATTTTTGGGCTTGAGTACTCAGTGTTGCCAACGATAAGGCAAAGAGTAAAAAATACTTCATAAAATTTTCTTCGGGTTATTTATATTCTCCAAAAACAGTTCTTAATGTATCAGAAATTTCGCCAAGCGTACAAAAATTTTCAACCGCCTCAATCACTACAGGCATTAAATTTTTATCTTTCGTTGCATGCTCTTTGATTTTTTTTAAACACTCACTCACTTTTTCAGGGTTTCTTTTTTCTTTTAAATTCTTTATTTTATTCATCTGCACCATCCTTATACTATCATCAATATTAAAGGAAGGAGGCACCACTTCCTCACTCGCGGTAAACGCATTGAGGCCTACAATTATTTTATCACCGCTTTCAATATTGCGTTGATATTCGTATGCGCTCGCGGCAATTTCATTTTGAATAAATCCTTGCTCAATCGCATTGACACTTCCCCCAAGCGCATCTATTTTTTCTATTAATTCCCAGGCAGCTTTCTCCATCTCAGAGGTTAGGTTTTCTACAAAGTAACTTCCTGCCAAAGGGTCTGCGGTATCAGCAGCGCCACTTTCGTAAGCAATAATTTGTTGTGTTCTTAATGCAATTCCTGCGGCTTCTTCAGTAGGTAAATTAAGCGCTTCGTCATAACCGTTGGTATGCAAACTTTGAGTGCCGCCAAGCACCGCTGCCAGCGCCTGGAGGGTTACCCGGCTTATATTGTTTAATGGCTGTTGTGCCGTGAGCGTGCTTCCTCCCGTTTGCGCATGAAACCTTAGCTGCATTGCCTTTTCATCGGTAGCGCCCCATTCTTTCATCATCTTTGCCCACATTCTGCGTGCGGCGCGAAACTTTGCTACTTCTTCAAAAAGATTGTTGTGAGAATTAAAAAAGAAGGAAAGCCGTTTACCAAAAACATTAATATCCAAACCTTTTTTTAATGCCGCCTGCACATACGCTTTACCGTTGCTTAAAGTAAAAGCAATTTCCTGAACGGCCGTGCTCCCTGCTTCACGAATATGATAGCCTGAAATGGAAATGGTATTCCATCTGGGAAGTTCTTTACTGCACCATTCAAATATATCGGTGATGATGCGCATGGAAGGCTTTGGTGGATAAATGTATGTGCCGCGTGCCGCGTATTCTTTCAAAATATCATTCTGAATAGTTCCTCGTAATTTGGAAAGATCGGCGCCTTGCTTTTTTGCAATCGCCACATAAAAAGCCAGTAAAATAAACCCGGTGGCGTTGATGGTCATGGAAGTGGAAATATCTTTCAGGGCAATTCCCTTAAACAAGGCTTCCATATCCTCAATAGAATCAATAGCCACACCCACTTTTCCCACCTCGCCTTCTGAAAGAGCATGGTCACTATCGTATCCAATTTGTGTGGGAAGATCAAAAGCCACACTCAATCCGCTTACCCCTTGTGAAATAAGATAATGATACCGGCGATTACTTTCTTCTGCGGTACTGAATCCGGCGTACTGACGCATGGTCCATAATTTACCCTGGTACATATCCTCTTTTACCCCACGGGTAAATGGATATTTGCCCGGCATTTCTTCAGTAGCCTCTTTAATTACGTCTTTAGAAGTATAAACCTTTTTAATTTCAATACCGGAATCTGTAACAATTTTTTTCATGGTAAATACTTAAAACAAAATCTTTACATTAATTTTTTTGCTTCAAAATTAATGGCTTCCAAAACGATATTATGAAGGGAAGACTTGGGATTATTAATGAGGAAATCAATAATTTGTTTATTGAGATCCATCCCGGTTGCCTGCGAAGGTAAAGTGGAGCCAAGCTGATTGATAATATAAATATTTTGTTCCTTTAAATTATTCACGGCTTTCCAGATTTCGGGAGACACATAGATTTGCTGGCTAAGGTTGTAATCGTATTCATGTTTTATCGTCTCCACCAGCGATGACTGCATCTGCCGCGAGGAAAGCCCTGAATGAGGCACCCTTGATAATATATTTTGCAATGATATTCTTTCAGCGAGCAATGTAATTCTTTCGTATGCCTGCAGGCGAATCTTCACCATGTCCGGATCAACATCCTTTTTGGTTTCGCCCCAATCTTTTTTCATAGAAGTAATTTCAGTTAACATCCATATCATAGCCAGTAGTAAAACAAGCAACAGAATAATGATAATCGTCTCAAATGTTGACATTATTATAATTTGCTGTAAAAATAATCAATCCGAAAGTAAAGGTTGTAAATTTGTGTTTAATGTGAAAATGTGAATTAAGAAATTTAAATTATGGAAACAATAAATAAAACTCCGGTTACACTATCCCCTTCTGCTATTAATGAAATAAAAAGATTGATGAATGAAGAGGGTTTTGATTCAGAAAAGTACCTGCGCGTTGGTGTAAAAGGCGGTGGCTGTTCGGGCATGTCTTATGTATTGGGCTTCGAAACTAAAACAGATAAGGATGAAGTTTTTGAAATAAACGGAGTTAGTTGTATTATTAATCCGGCCCACCTCATCTATCTTTCCAATATGGAAATTAACTGGGAAGGCGGTCTTAATTCCAGGGGATTTACTTTTAGTAATCCTAACGCCAGCACCAGTTGTGGTTGCGGAAGCTCATTTGGCGTATAAGATTTGTAGGATCATTTCAATAAAATAATTCCTACCATTTTTCATTCGCGATCCGGCCTTTACTGATTGCAGACTTTATGTAACCACATCCTCAAAGGCTTTTTCTTTTTCCTTATTACGTGTATGGATGGCTAAATGGGTTTCGGAATCCATCATTCTTTCCTGCACTTCATTTTTTATTTTGAATTCGATCTCATTCAAATACTCATCATAAGGTCCCTTGCTGGTGAGCCCTTTCCAGGTAACGGGTAAAATATCTACCAAAATAAAAAACAGAATTAGAAATCCGGTAGTAACTCTAATGATAGGGTTTGAATCGGAAAGGCGTTGCAATGCCTTTTCTCTTTCGAGGTAATCACGGCTGAAAGTAAGCCGC
>DATCWN010000557.1:0-4496 GCA_036566285.1 Hanamia sp. | reverse complement strand
AGATAAGGCCCACCGGATTCACCGGGTATCCATAACCTTGCATAGGAAGAGTATCGCTTGCATGTGCCGTGGTTCGCTGGAACTTATACTCCCCAAGGTTTTCCTTTCTTTGTTGATTTCGGAATACCCTGAGCGTTTCCTCAATGGCCTTCTTCCATTGATCATCAAAAGGTTTGGTATCGCCTGTTAGTTTCCAGTAATTATAAGCAAGCCGGATCGGGTAGCAAAGAGAATCAATTTCCCATTTTCTCTCGTGTACCCCAGGCTTCATGTTGGTATGATCTTTACCCCACTCTCCCACTTTGTTTTCATCATGATAAAAAGCATTTGCATACGGATCCTTTAGAATACAGGCGGTTTGCCTGTTGATTACTCCGGCAATCATATCCTGCAGAGGCTTGTCTTCGTTCATAAAATGCAGGTAAGGCCACACCTGCGCACTGCTATCGCGTAACCACATTGCATCTATGTCGCCTGTAATGACGTATGTGTCCGGTACTCCATTTTTAACCTGGTGAAAAACAGTGGTATCAAGGGTATTGGGAAAACAATTTTCGAAAAGCCAGCCAAGTTCCTTGTTCTTAACGCCGGATTTAAAAGTAGTAATCGCTTTTTCAATAGCCTTACTGGTAAATTTTCTGGAACCAACCGGAGTCCGTACAACGGGAAAATCCTGTGTTGTCTTTGCAAAAGAAGAAACATCTTTTAAAAGAAGTCCTCCTGTTAAAACACCTGCACTCTGGATGAAAGTACGTCTTTTCATGTTTTTGTTTTATTGATATCAATGGAAAATTCCAGGCACTATTCTTTTTTATTTTCAACTGTCTTTCACTGCCTCACACGCATACTAGTTTAAATGGCTTTGCACCGCAACTCCTATGAGACATCTTTGACTTGGAAAATTAAACCTTTAAGAATTATTCATGCAAAGTTCACTTTTTAATTTAATAGACCCAAGGGATAGACTAAAAGGCAATATAGGTCGATAATTATTATAATCAAAACAAATCGCGCGGAACCACTGATAAGGATTATCTGTTTTTAGAAATAATTACGGCAAGCAAAAGAAAGTTATAATTGTCTTTGCTATTATCTACTATATTGATTGGATTGAGTTAATGTCCTTTACTATTTAAAAAGTTTTAATTTTTTTTGTAATCTATTACCACGCCATTTACCAGCATTCTTCCTCCTTCATACATTACTTTACCATTTGAGGGCACACAAATAATTACAGCCGCACTTTTGGGTAAAAGATTTATTTCAGCAGAAGAGGAAACATTGCGCGCTATAAAACTGGCGGTTACCGTATTATACAAATCCACTTTTTTCCCATCATTTATTTTTATTGAAATAGTTTTCTTTTCAGCATAAGGATTGTAATATAAAAAAGATGGATACGCTTTATCGTGAAAAAAATCGGTAGCTAATAAATTTAATTGCAAAATTCCTTCTACTTCTGTGGCACGAATAATACTTCCGAAAATACCTACATGCGCGCTGCCATACACACTAAACTGAGATACTTCAGGATTTTCATTCGGTACCCAAAGTGGCCCATCACCCTGTGCTACCGGCCCTTTCAGGCCTTCATGATCCTTATACGATGATTTCTTAATGATGCCTTCATATCCTATCACTCCTTTGGTAACATCGGCCAGTTGAGGAATAGTCTCATGATCATCCGGCATATACTGCGGGTAAAAGAACCTGGCCGCATTAGCTGCATTCAACATCCATTTTCCGATAGCAGTTGCATAAGAGGGATCATATCTAACCATTGGAACCAAAGGCCACGCTGCATCATAGGTATTCATCAGAAAGCCATAGCCACCATGATCAACGGTACTGCCAACGATGCCAGAGATATCAAATCCATTCCAGTTTCCAGTTAATACGCCCCACCCTTCTCTGCAAATAGCCGTGCCATCAAAACTCCATTGCAGCATTTTATTTACATCATAATTCTTATTTAATTCTGCATTTATTCTCGCAGCGAGATAAGCGCCAAACGGCATCAATACTTCGTAAGTAGGATTTTTCGATTGGGACTGCAATGCATTTAGAGCGCTTATAGCTCCTTTTAAATACCTTGGATCATTAAATTTTTTATAGGCTGCGTATAAAACCCATGCATGACCAGCCGCCGCGTCCGGCTGTGCGCAAATGGCTGTTTTCATGGGTTTCATTTTCCCATAATCAAAAAAGGAATACTCATAATTGCCATTCAATATAGAATCAGCTGCATAAAATTTATCAGCGATGCTACGTGCTATTTCTGTAAAACCCGGCTCATCAGGATACTTATCGTAAATGGCATAGAATAAAACATTCGGATACACATCGTACCACCAATCGCGGCCATAACCACCACCTAACATAGCCACTTCCGGACAGGTATTATTCATCATAATATCCCATCCGGTTTCTTTATTAAAATAATTTTTGAGCATGCTTACATAATTCCTGTTTAGGCTATTGCTTTTATCAATTCCTACTAAAGTAGCGCCCAGCGTAGCTCCCATTGTAGCAAGGGCTTCATGGAACATTCCTTTATTGTGAGCAGGCCCCTGTCGGACATCTCCAATTGCTGTATATAAACCGACTACGTTTTGCGAAAAATTCTTTTTACTACTGTCAATCCACACCAAAGGCCAGTACTCACCCTTCGCGTTAAAATCATAAACAGTGCTATCGAACTGGAGCGCGAGTTTTTTATAATCGATAATTTTCAGAGGTTGCGGCACATCAGCCATTTCATCAATACGCTGCAGGTTTTGTTGTTTTACTGATACGTTGCTTGTTGACTTGCATGATGCAAAAAGAAAGCAGAGCAGTGCCATTATTAAATTGTTCTTCATAATGATTTGGTTTTAAAAAATAGTGTATGCCTGACCGTTATACGGTAGCTTTAGCGACCCCATCCAATACTTTTATCTCATCATTTTTATCATCAGGATATAAAACTTCTCCCCGCGCAATGATTTTTTTTGCTACGAATATCGAACACAGTTGCAACAATGCAATAATTATGATAGCGTATCTCAAAGCAAATTCCGTTGACATAGCGTAAGCCAAAACAATAAAAGTTCCTGCGCCTAAAAATCTTCCCACATACAAACCTGCCTCATGATTTAAAATGTAAGCAAACTCTCCCCTGTTTTCTATTTTAGATACAATATCTATCACTTTAAACTGAATGGGAAAATACGCAAGATCCAACAATGGCTTACCGATAAGCAGCAACAGAATAAATAAAATCACACCAAGTTCATTAAATAACAGGCCGTTTAATATAGCACCCAAAGCAAATAAAATAAGCCCCGCAGCAAATATTTTTATCCTGTCGGATGGCTTGGATATGCGGCCTAAAATATACATAATTACGGCAGCAATTACTGCACCTATTGATTGGGCAGTACCCAATGCGCCTTCTTTTCCCAATAATAACATAATGAGCATTGCCGGCGCTGTTACCAAAAATCCCTGTGCCAATCCCTTTAAAAGAGCCAGTGATAAAAGTCTGTACCACAGCGGATGAAATTTAAAAAAGATGTATTTTTTTTGCTCAGGATTTTTAAACTTGCCGCGAAAGCATACAATAGATGCCAGTACTGTTATTACAAATACTACTCCTGTAATGGTAACGTAAGCAGTGTGTATTCTGGTATCACTTCCTTTTGATTCTATAAACCAGCCAATGGTAACAGGAATTATCACTGCAATAATGGTGTAAAAAAAGGTTTCAAGTCCGTAATAATAATTACGGTTTTTGTCATTGGTTGTAGCGAGTGCAAGGTAATCGCGGTTGGCCCAGTAGAAGCCAAAAGATAAACCCATAATTATTCCTGCAAATCCAATTCCTACTAAGTCAAGTGTTTTCAAAGACATCATAATCATCATAGAAACACCACTGAGCATCATACCTGCGGAATACAATTTGCGGATATTAAAATGTTTTAAAAGCCATCCATTTAAAAGAAACGTAAGTGGTATCCCGGTATAAATGGTAAGTTGGTAAATAACTACTTTAGTGGGGTCGTTGGAGTTGCGCATGACATAAGCCGCCACAAAAATATCAATGACGGGTAACACCAATGCATAGACGAGATTGGTGAGTACCAGTATCTGAAAATTGTGAGGCTGGCTTTTAAAGTAATCAATTTCTATTTTAAGTTTCTTAAGCATGATCGTATTTTAAAAGTGAGCAGATCTTTTTTATAGAAAACTCAGCGCCACAAACAAACTCATCCGAAGCGCCGTAATAAATGGTTATGGTATCACCATCGGGATGAACCACATGGCCATTGGTAAATACCACGTTACCAAAAAATCCACTTGTTTCATAAGTGGCAGAAGGAATCATAATTGGATCTTCTGTGCGGGCAATTACTTTTGAAGGATCATTAATATCCAATAGAAAAGCTCCCAAGCAATATTGATGCTGCTGATTGGCGCCATGATAAATCTCCAGCCATCCTTTTTCTGTTTTGATG
>DATCWN010000554.1:0-14511 GCA_036566285.1 Hanamia sp. | reverse complement strand
ATACCGAACATGAAAGCGAAGAAGTAGCAAAGGCCAATTTTGATAAAAAAAATATATTCCAGTTTCCGCATTTAATATTAGGCGCCGTAGCTATTTTTTTACACGTAGGCACGCAGGTAATTTCTATTGACACTATTATTGGGTACGCCGATTCTATGCATCTTAATTTATTGGAGGCTAAAGTTTTTCCATCCTATACGCTTACAGCAACAATATGTGGCTATGTATTGGGCATCGTGTGCATTCCAAAATTTATAAGCCAGACCAATGCGCTAAGAATATGCACCTTACTTGGTTTTACTTTGGCATTACTCATTTTGTTCACAGGTGGGCAAGTTACTTTCCTGGGGCATACCGCCGATATTTCAATATGGTTCCTGGTATTGTTAGGGCTTCCCAACTCTTTAATTTGGGCAGGAATATGGCCGCTTGCATTGGATGGACTAGGCAGGTTTACTAAACTTGGCGCTTCACTTCTTATTATGGGATTGTGTGGAAACGCCATTCTTCCTTCGATATACGGATACTATGCTGATAAAATTGGCGTTCACTACGCTTATTGGGTATTATTGCCTTGCTATCTTTATCTTATTTACTATGCAGTTTATGGACATAGAGTAAGAAGATGGAAGATGCAAGTAGCAAGTATCAAGATGCAAGTAGCAAGTAAGGAGTAGCATCAAATCACTGATCAATTAATTATCAAGTATCAGGATTCAAATATCAGGATTCAGGTATTAGCACTACTTCTTCACTATTCACAATTGACAATGGACATTCACCATTCCCCATTCACCCATTGATATAGATCAACGCGATTTATTATCATACCTCATTGGCATAGGCCTTTGTGCCAGGTTACCTTTGTGTAACAAAAAAAGAGGAAATGTCAGTAAAGAAAACAATAGCAATAGTAGGAGCTACAGAAAAAACAGGAAGAGAAATTGCCAGCCAGTTTATGCAGGCCGATTACCGTTTGCTTTTAGTTTCCAATAATAAAGAGCAACTTGATTATTTATCAAAAAGTATTAAAGATAAAAAGCCAAAGGCTGAAATAGATTCCATTGATTGCGTAAAAGATGGTTGCTGGGAAGCGGATATTATTATTCTCGCAATTCCTTTTCATGAAGAAGAAATGGTAGCCGAAATGATGAAAGAAGTAGCTACTCAAAAAATTGTAGTGAGTCTTTCAGACGATGAAAATACAAATGGAACCTTGCAACAATTATTGCCTTATTCAAGACTGGTAAAGGTGTCTGGCATTATAAATTCAAAAAATATTTTTATAAGTGGAGATGATGAAGAGGCAAATGAAGAAGTTTCAACCATCTTTAAACAGGCAGGTTACCACCCTGAAAATAAATTTACACTCTATGAATAAACCATATCTCTGAACCACAATTTTTTAATCAATAATTTAAAACAAAAAAACAAAAAGTATGTCATTAACAAAATGGTCTTTAGACCCAACACACAGTGAAATTAGTTTCAAAATAAAACACCTGATGATCTCTACGGTAACAGGACAATTCAAAAAATTCAGCCTGGCAGGAGAAACAGAAACTGATGATTTTAATACTGCAAAAAAAATTGAATTCACCGCAGACATTGATTCCATTGATACCAACAACGAACAGCGTGATGCGCATTTAAAATCTGCCGATTTCTTTAATGTAGAAAAGCATCCGCAAATTCATTTTTCAGGCACAAAATATGAAGGTGATGGGGAAGATGGAAAACTGTATGGTAACGTAACCATCGCGGGTATTTCCAAACCGATAATCCTGAATGTGGAATTCGGAGGAATTGCTGAAGATCCTTATGGACAAACAAAAGCGGGCTTTACCGTTACAGGAAAAATAAGTCGCAAAGAATTCGGCATCACCTACGGTGCATTTACAGAAACCGGCGGCGTATTGCTGGCAGATGAAATAAAAATAAATGCTGAAATACAACTGGTAAAACAGCTTGTAAAAGAAGCATTGGAAGAAGAAAAATTAGTAGCCTAATCTTTATAAAAAGCAGGGAACTATCATGCGCCAATATTTTTTTGCATGATAGTTTCATTTTAAAAAAATAAATAAATGGAAAACAAAGTTTTAGGATTGCATCATATTACGGCAATAGCCGGGAATGCAAAACGAAATTTAGATTTTTATACAAAAGTACTGGGGCAAAGGTTGGTGAAAAAGACAGTCAACTTTGATGATCCGGGAACGTACCATTTTTATTTTGGTGATGAAACGGGAACACCCGGAAGTATCCTAACTTTTTTTCCCTGGGAAGGAATAGGGAAGGGGCATACAGGAACAGGAATGGCAACAGACATTGGATATTCTGTACCAAAAGACAGTCTTGAATTTTGGGTAGAACGTTTCAAACAATTCAATGTGAAGCACGAAGAAATAGCAGAAAAATTTGGAGAAAAATATTTACACTTCCAGGATCCGGATGGGTTGAAGATTGATTTTATTGTGTCCAATACTGAGGATAAAAGGAAGCCGTGGCAAACTGGTGAAATAAATGCAGCCGTTGCAACCAAAGGATTTCACAGCGTTACTTTAACGCTGAAAAATGTAACACCTACTGCAAGTATTTTGACCGACATCATGGGATATAAATTATTGAAACAGGAAGGCAATCTGTACCGTTTTGTTACGGATGCCATAGACAATGCATCCATTGTTGATATCATGGAAGCGCCCAATTTACCTGCAGGCATCAATGCGGCAGGAACCAATCACCATGTAGCTTTTAGAATAAAAGACGAAAATATTCAAATGGAATTTCGTGAGAAAATATTGAGTAAGGGTTTTAATATTACTCCAAAAATAGACCGTGATTATTTCTTCTCCATGTATTTCCGCGAGCCGGGTGGCGTATTGTTTGAGCTGGCAACAGAAAATCCGGGATTCATGAGGGATGAGGCTTTGAGCGAATTAGGAACTCATTTAAAATTGCCTACACAATATGAAGATGCAAGAGGTGAAATTGAAAAGGTGTTGGCAAAATTGGATTGAGGATTACTCATATTGCAAGACAATGAAAACACGAATTTCTGACACGAATTACACGAATTTTAAAACAGAGCTTTTTACAAATAAGGTTTGTGGCAAAATAAATTTGCGAAGCAAATAAAGCGAAGCTTCTGAATTCGCGTAATTCGTGATAAAAATTCGTGTTTAAAAATATTATTTAAAATAAAAAATAGCACACATGGAAATAGCATTAATAGGCGCCACAGGATTTGTAGGTTCCGCCGTTTTAAAAGAAGCATTAGATAGAGGAATCCAGGTAACAGCCATTGTGCGCCAACCTGAAAAATTACAAGCGCAAAAAAATCTTACGATTGTAAAAGGTGATGTGATGGATAGCGATAACCTGTCGGAATTGTTTAAAGGCAATGACGTTGTTGTAAGCGCTTACAATGCAGGCTGGGCCAATCCTGATTTGTACAATGAATACCTGGAAGGCTCACAATCCATCCAGGAAGCGGTAAAAAAATCCGGAGTAAAACGCTATATCGTAATGGGAGGAGCAGGCAGCTTATTCGTGGCGCCTGGTGTTCAATTAATTGACACGCCTCAGTTCCCTGCTGAATGGAAACCCGGTGCATTGGCTGCGCGTGATTATTTGAATATCCTGAAAAAGGAAAATGAATTGGACTGGACTTTTGTAAGTCCTGCCATTGAAATGAACCAGGGCACTCCACATGAAAGAAGAGGAACTTATAGAACCGAATTGGATAATCCGGTATTTGATGCCAATAATAAAAGCACTATTTCAGTGGAAGACCTGGCTGTTGCCATTTTGGATGAAGTTGAAAATCCCAAACATATTCGTGTACGCTTCACCGTTGGGTATTGAGAGGCAAGTAGCAAGACAAGAAGCAACTATCAATTAGCGATAAAACAATAAAACAATTCAACAATAAAGAAACAATAAAGCATGAAAGTAAATATCTGGTCTGACGTAAGATGCCCGTTCTGTTATATAGGCAAAAGAAAGTTTGAGATGGCGCTGGAAAAATTTCCGCATAAAGATAAGGTTGAGGTAAACTGGCGCAGTTTTGAACTTGACCCAAATCTCAAAACAAAAACCGGTGTGAATGCGATTGATCATTTGGCTGAGGCCAAAGGAATTTCGCATGAGCAGGCCGAAGGAATGCACAAAAATGTAAAACAAATTGCAAAAGAAGTAGGGTTGAATTTTGATTTTGAAAAGGCGGTGGTAGCCAATTCTTTTAATGCGCACCGGCTAATTCAATTGTCTAAAACAAAAGGCCTGGACAATGAAGCTGAAGAACAATTATTTAAAGCTCATTTTATTGAGGGCAAAAATATTGATGACAACGAAACATTAGTTCAAACCGCCGTAGCTGCTGGCCTTGAGGAAAAGGAAATAAGAGAAGTCCTTGCTTCGGATGCTTTTTCAAAAGAAGTACATGAGGATGAAATGCAGGCACAATCTATTGGTGTAAGAGGGGTTCCTTTTTTTGTTTTGAATGATAAATATGCCGTATCAGGTGCGCAATCGCCCGACACATTTTTAGAAGTATTGCAACAAACCTGGAAAGAATTTGAAGAAGAAAACAAAACATTAATTATCGCAGAAGGTGAAGCCTGTTCTGTAGATGGAACTTGCAATTAATAACAACAAACAACAATTTAAATAAAACAAACAACTATTAATCAAATTTAAAAATTAAAAAAAATGAACATTATGAAAAGATTATTTTCTCTACTAATTGTAGCTTTTTTCAGCACAGCAATCTATGCCCAAACAACCTGGAATGCAGATCCCATGCACTCAAAACTGACCTTCAGTATTACGCACCTGGGCATTTCCGATGTCGACGGATTGTTCAATAAGTTTAGCGCTTCTGCAATAACTAACAAAGCGGATTTTAGTGATGCCGTATTTGAACTTTCTACAGAAGTAGCATCCATAAATACGCAGGTGGAAATGCGGGATAATCATTTAAGAAGTGCAGACTTTTTTGAAGTTGAAAAGTATCCGGCAATGACTTTTAAGAGTACATCCATTTCAAAAGTTTCAGAAAATAAGTACAAATTGAATGGCAATCTTACTCTTCGTGGAATTACGAAACCTGTTTCCATGAATCTATGGTACAGGGGAACGGTTGAAGATGCAAAATCAAAAAAATCAACTTCCGGTTTTCAGTTGACAGGAACTTTAAAACGTTCTGATTTTAATATAGGCCCAAAATTTCCTTCGCCTATCTTAAGTGACGAAGTTCAAATAAAAGCGGATGGTGAGTTTATAAAAAAGACGGCGAGTTTATAAAAAAAATAACCGCATCATGGAACGAAAAGAATTTATAAAAACAATAGTAACAGGAGCAACAATTATGACAACCTTATCAGCATTCAATAAGTTTACAAATGATCTCAAAGAGCAAGAGCAGTTAATGCCTGTGTTGTTCGTTGGTCATGGTTCACCCATGAATGGAATTGAGGATAATGAATTCAGTGAGCGTTGGGTACAGATGGCAAAAGAAATTCCAACACCGGCAGCGGTGTTGGTGATTTCTGCGCATTGGTTTAGCAGAGGTACACGCATAACCGCCATGGATTTTCCTAAGACCATTCATGATTTTGGTGGCTTTCCGCAAGCATTATTTGACGTGCAATATCCGGCGCCGGGTAACCCGGTTTTAGCAAAAGAAACTGCTTCATTACTTCATTCGGCACATGTAGAATTAGACCATGATTGGGGCCTGGATCATGGCGCCTGGACAGTGGTAAGGCGTATGTATCCTGAAGCCGAAATCCCTGTATTGCAGTTGAGCATTGATTATACCAAAGGCCCGCAATACCATTATGATCTGGCAAAAGAATTGTATGGATTAAGAAAAAAAGGAGTGTTGATAATCGGAAGCGGGAATATGGTGCACAATCTTAGAATGGTTTCGTGGGAAAAAATGAATACCCCAGGATATGGTTTCGATTGGGCGTTAAAAATGAATGATACTTTCAAGCAATTGATTACTGACGGCGATTATAAACCATTGATTCATTATGAAAGTTTAGGTGCCGAAGCAAAGCTTGCCATTCCAACACCGGAACATTATTTGCCGCTTTTGTATTCATTGGGATTAAAAGGAAGTAAGGATAATATTTCGTTCTTTAATGACAAGGCAGTAGCCGGATCTCTGACCATGACTTCGGTAAAAATTGGAGTGTAAAAAACAAAGAATAAGAAATAGGTTTAGGATAACTGAAATAGTTAAATCAAAGATTAAATACTAATGAAAAAACTACTTAGTGTAAACCACGTTCCCGGGAATATAAACGTAGCTCTTTTAATAGGGAGAATCAGCATTGCTGCTTTTATGTGGACACATGGTCTTCCAAAGATGGACAAATTTGCTGAAACTCCTGTTCGGTTCATGGAAGTGTTAGGCATGAGCCATCTGGTAAGTTTAAGCCTCACAGTATTTGCAGAAGTTATTTGTTCCCTGTTTATTCTGCTGGGTTTTGCTACAAGACTTGCTGTTATTCCCCTCCTCATTACCATGCTGGTGGCCGTTTTTTATGTACATGGTAATGATCCCTTCGGCAAGCAGGAAATGGGATTGCTTTATATACTTACTTATGTAATGCTTCTGATAATGGGCAGCGGAAAGTACTCAATAGACAATTTGTTGTACAAGAAAAGAAATGATATCACAGCTTCAAAGTAGAGAAAACACGCTGGATTTTCTGAGCGGGATTAAAAAATAGCGTCCATTGAAAAAGAAAATTAACATGAATAAGGTATTTTATTACGCAGCCGGCCTGCAAAATTCCGGCGTACACATAACCAGGTGGGGTATTGTAATTGTACTACTATGGATTGGTGGATTAAAAGCTTTCAGGTACGAAGCCGTAGGCATTGTTCCTTTTGTAGCCAACAGTCCTACCATGAATTTCTTTTACAAGTATGAAGCACCCGAATATAAAAAGCACATGAATAAGGAAGGCGAATACAAACCTGATAATATTTCGTGGCATGAAGCTAACAACACCTATATTTTCTCTTACGGACTGGGCGCTTTTATAATTTTAATTGGAGTATTGATTGCCTTATATCCCATTTGGCCGGCTGCATCCGCAATAGGTAGTTTTTTAGCTTTTATCATGTCATTGGTTACGCTATCATTCCTCGTAACAACACCAGAAACATGGGTGCCTCCATTGGGCGATGCGGAACATGGATTCCCTTATTTGAGCGCTGCAGGAAGGTTGGTTATTAAAGATGTGATTATGCTGGGCGCCAGCATAGTTACGATGGCGCAGGCAGCGAATACACATTTGAACAACCGAAAAATGGTGGCATTGAATTAATAAATCTAAAGAAAGAAAATGCGGTGTTTTCAATAAATAAAAAATGAAACCGCCCGATTCTTTAAGAATATTTTTTATCTAAAAAATCACAACCTATATTTGCGCCGGAGAGATGGCAGAGCGGTCTAATGCGGCGGTCTTGAAAACCGTTGAGGGTCACACCTCCGGGGGTTCGAATCCCTCTCTCTCCGCGCTGCAGTCAATAAAAAGCCACTTCAAAAAATGAGGTGGCTTTTTACATCTTGCTTATATTTTACTTTTCATTCCTTCACAATTCCCTCTGATCCCATATTCAACCTGCAAATTATTTTTCAAAAAGCAATCATCTTTTCTTTATAATCGACGAATTGATAAGTGTTTAATTTTGCCGATATAGTTGGGTTTTTAAGTTTATTTTCTTTGCATAGATTGAGTTTATTCGAGAAGGAACGATTTCTCTATATTTCATTTCCATGTTTCTTTAGATTTATTGTGCAGTTCGAATTTTCATCCAAATTTATATATAACGTCGGTTCTTTTTATACTTTCAGTTTTGCTTCAGATTTTTCTTTTTGCTCGCTTAGTGAATTAAATCTCAAGAACTTTTTCAGTCAGCAAAAAAGATGAAATGTAGAAATAAAAGTGCTTACTTTTAAAGTGAATAACCGGAAATTTATAGTAATGCGACCCTTCCTTCATTTTTTTTATACTTTTTCAGCTTTGTTTTTCTTTTGGCTGCCGGCAAATGCGCTTCCTGCTGATCCTTTTTTTCTTCAGCATTATGATAACCGTAATGGCCTTTCGAACAGTTCTATCAATAAGTTGTTCAATGATGCTGATAATATATTATGGGTAGCTACATGGGATGGACTGAATATGTATGATGGCACTGCTTTTCGTGTATTTAATTACAGTAAAGAAAATGATTTTAAAAGTATTGGCAGTAATGTTATTCAAGATATAACGGAAGATAAACGCGGCAATATCTGGATCAGTACCATTGAGGGAATTTCACGATATGAAAAGCGAACCGGCAAATTTTACAACTATTTTTATAACCAATACAAGCAAGGCAAAGTAAGTGAACAGGAATATGCGATCGCTGTAGATAGTTCAGGAACCGTTTACTGCCTTAGTCAAAAAACCGGCCTTAGTTATTATGATGCTACAGCAGATACTTTTCGGGTATGTAGGATTCCACAACGTAATTCAAAAATTATTAAGCTTGCTTTTGACGAAGCCAATCGTTTATGGATATTATACAGCAACGGCCAGCTCGATGTTTACAATAGCCATAAAAAGAAATTAGAATTATTACACACCTTCCAGGAAAAAAAGGATGTGAGCAATTTTTTTATTATTAAAAATGAAATTCTTTTTACTACAGCCGATGATAAATTATACTGGGTAAACACCAGGACATTGGTCCAAAAACAAGTGCTGCAAATGCCGCATAGCCTGGGCACCATAATCTCTTACCAGGATCATTACCTGCTGGCCTGGGCTTCCAAAGGATACGGAGTATTTGATAATAATTTTCTTCCTTCTCAATTTCTTGCTTCGGAAACGAGGCAAATGCAGGATATAAAAATTACTTCCTGGGCATTAGGCACTGAAGATATTTTATGGTATGGAACGGATGGCAATGGCATTATAGAAATATATCCCAAAACAAAATCTTTTGGAACGGTTACCACTTCCGAAAACGGAATGCCATACAACAAATCGGTAAGGGCTTTTTGCGAAGAGAATGGAAATTTATGGGTGGGCACAAAAGGAAGCGGCATTATCAGGATGCAAAACTTTTGGTCTGCTGCAAATGGCTCAGTAAAGAAACAATATTTCCTGGCACCGACAGACCTGGATAATAATGCCGTGTACGCCTTAAAAAAAGGAGATGATGGCCTCATCTATATTGGCACTGATGGTAAAGGCATTGGTATCTATGATCTGAAAAATAAAAAATTCAGTAAATGGTCTTCTGTGAAAGGATATAATTCGTGGCCGGAGTTTGGATCCGTATATGCGATTTTACAGGACCGGGATCATTCACTCTGGTTAGGCACCAGCGGGTATGGGTTGATACATTTGAAAATTAATAACGATCAAAAAGGAAATCTTTCCATAGCTTTTATAGAAAAATTTACTTTTAATAACAACGATTCCGGGCCGGCTAACGATATTATTTATTCACTCGCAGCAGGCGATGAAAACCAGTTGTGGATCGGTTGTCGATATGGCGGACTTAGTTTATTAAATAAAAAAACAAAGAAATTTAAAAACTTTAAGGCTTTTACTTATGAAGGAAGTTTGTCTAATAATGATGTGCTTTCTGTTTTTAAGGATAGCCGTAACAGGGTATGGATCGGCACCAGCTATGGCCTTAACCTGATCAACAACAGCGATGCTTTACAGGCAGAGCCTGTGTTTCAAAAATTAACTACTGCAAATGGATTGCCTAATAATACCATTCATGCGATTGAAGAAGACAGGTCGCAACAAATTTGGGTGAGTACCAATAAAGGGCTTGCAAAAGTAAACCCGGCTGATCTTAAAATATCTTATTACCAACAATCTGACGGATTACAAAGCAATGAATTTTGCGATGGCGCTGTCTGGAAAGACAGCCAGGATAATTTATTTTTTGGTGGCACTTATGGATTCAATAATTTTTTGCCACAGAACATTCACAAATCCGATTGGCTTCCCAATTTATGTGTCTCTGATATTTCAATAGGTGGTAACATTGTGAAAGAGAATGGCTTTATAGTGTTGAATGCAGAAGCTGGTCAACCGCTTGATTATTCCATCAACAGAGAGGATAATTTTTTCGAACTAAATATAAAAGCGCTTAGCTTTTTAAACGCCGATAAATGTGAGTATGCCTATTATCTGGAAGGATACGATAAAGCATGGCATTATGCAGGAACTACCGGAAAGATTATGTACAGCAATATTTTACCGGGCAATTATACTTTAAAGATCAAGTGGAGCAATGGCGAAGGAGCCTGGACAAAAGAGATGCCCTTGTTGACCGCTGAAGTGAAACAATATTTCTGGCTCACTCCTTATGCATTTTTAGTTTACGCTTTATTATTGTCAGCAGTAGTTTACATCATTTACCGGTACAGGAAAAATAAACTGGAAATAAAATATCAGTTGGAAGTAGAACATTTGATGCGCACAAAAGAAGATGAGATACACCAGAACCGGCTGGGTTTTTTTACCAATATTGCGCATGAATTACAAACACCTCTGACCCTCATCATGGGCGCTGCGGAACGATTTTTAGATAAGCCTGTGAATAACAAACCCAATAAAGAAAGATCTTATTTTTTATCCCTGATTCATCAGCAGGCATCCAAACTTACCTATCTCGTGCATCAACTTTTAGAATTCAGAAAAGTGGAAGAAGGTTTTTTTGAAAATCAATATAGCTATATAGATATAACAGAATTATTGAGCAACCTCGCTGAACCATTTATGGCTTTGAGCGAACAAAATGAGATTCAGTATGAGTTTGATATTCATTCCGGCATGATCGGAATGGTGGATAAGGATAAAGTAGAGAAAATAATTTTTAATCTTTTATCCAACGCATTCAAATATTCAGGAAAAAATGAACAAATAATTTTTACAGCAAATGAAAATAAGAGCCATAGAGAATTGGAGATAACGGTCGCTAATTCAGGTATTGATTTGCCACCGGAACAACTCAACCAGCTATTTGATAAATTTTATGTGGTTTCAAAAAATAATGTAAAGTCAGATACATTTGGAACCGGTATCGGTCTTGCCTTTACACAGCAATTGGTTACCATGTTGAGTGGAAGAATAAATGCATCGGGTGAAAATGGATGGATATCTTTTAAAGTATTTCTGCCTCTGCAAGCCGGCGATGAGAAGGGAGAGATGAATAAACAGGTCATTAGTGATCAGCCTTCTTATTTATACCAAACCATCACCACCTACAATGAAACCAGCCATCCTGTTTCTACCAAAGAAAATAACAAGGATGCCATTCTTGAAGACTTGTTGGATCAGGATAAAAAAAATGTACTCGTAGTAGAAGATGAGCCTGAGATCCGTTTTTTATTAAAAGATATTTTAAAAGAAGATTACATCGTTTATGAAGCGGCAGACGGCCGCGAAGCGCTGGACCTGATTGATAAAATATTGCCGGATATTGTTGTTTGCGATGTAATGATGCCCAATATGAACGGGTTGGAATTGTGCCATAAAATAAAGAACGATACGGCAACCTGCCAGGTGCCTTTTATTTTGCTTACGGCAAGAGGTAGCGAAGAACATCGTATTGAAGGATATGAAGCAGGTGCCGATGCCTATATTCCTAAACCCTTTAATACCACGCATCTGAAAGTAAGAATTCGCAAGCTATTGGAATACCATCAAAAATTGCACGATATTTTTAAAAGTAATTCTTCCCATGACTTGCTGAATGTAACTGAGATGCCGGATAGTGATAAACAATTTTTGATCAAATTAGTTCAGGTAATTGAGCAAAACCTGGAAGATGTAGAATTAAATGCAGTTTTTCTTGAGAAGAAATTTCATATGAGCAAAATGCAATTGTACCGTAAACTAAAAACCCTTACCGGAATGACTCCCGGAGAATTTATAAAACACCTTCGGCTGAAAGCAACCGCCCAATTATTAACCACCACTAATTTTAATGTTTCTGAAATATTTTTAAGAACAGGTTTTAATAATCAATCGTACTTTTTCAGGGAGTTTAAGAAAATGTATAATTGTGCACCTAATGAATACAGAGAGAAAAATACAGTGAGGAAATAATTTATTTCATCATCTTTTTATATCTATCCTTCCTTTTTAAAATTCTTTTCCCAAAGGCATCCTTTTTGTGGTAAAAATGTAATAATGGTACAGTGATTTGTGACTATAGTGTACTGGTTCAGGTAGCATAAAAGGTAGTTTTAAACTTCAATTGCTGCGTTATGGTATCTCATTACACAAGGCTGCTATTTTTTTTATTTTGCGTATCATTCTTATTAAATGCTTCGCCGGCTGTGTGTCAGCATCTTTCACTTAAGGTGGCAGGCGATGAGCTGCATGGTTATCATGTTGACATATATAATAATAATCAATTGACGGTTACCGGTTCTGAAGAATTTTCTCTTCAAATGTATAATCTTGATTTAAGCACAGAAGCCAATATGGAACATTGGACAGGTGAAAAATGGACCGGCAATGAGAATAGTATTACTTTAATAAGAGATTCTTACATACAAGAATTTGATGCTAATTTATCCGTAAAGGTAAATTATCAAATAGTAAACGGGAATGTAATCAAGAAGACCATTGAATTATTTCAGCCATCCATGCCTGACATATATTATATATTAAATCAAACATCCAGGCCTGGGGCACCACCATTGCGGTATGTAACGTTTGAATACGATAGTTTCCCCGGCGGGTTGGTACATGAAATGTATCCTTCTGTAGGTTTTATCACACCCGATAATCAGGTAGTTGGCTTTTTGACAGATGCAGGTTATAAAAATCACTACACAAGAAATACGCGCCGCCGTTTCAGTGGGCGGGGTGGTGGGTTTGTGGGATTACGCCGATTACCCGATCCTGCTTTATTTTCTGTTGCCACTTTATCAGAAAGAAAACAAAATAATGATTACATCATGCAAACGTTCGGCGAGATGTATAACCTTGATGCAGGCTCGGAAACGATGTTACTATTACCATCTTCATTTCAAAAAGAAAACGCCGATGTGGTAAATGAAAATAATCTTATTTCAATTACCGGCCACCAGGGAGAAAGGGCAGGCATCAGTTTTGTAGCTCCTCTCAAAGGTCAGCAGGTTTACACTATTTCTTTTCTGTGTAAAGGAAATACGCCGGCAGCGTTAAAACTTTTCAGGATTAAAGATGGTAAAAAGACCATCGAATTAGAACATGGATTAAAGTATATTGATAACTTTCCTGTAGAAGAAAATGAATGGACACCTTTTAAAGGAAGCATTTTCGTCCCTTATATTGAAAATGATTCTGTTTCTATTTTTATAGGTACACAATCCGGGAAAGAGTCTAACCTTCAGATAAAAGATCTTCAAATTGTACAACACCAGCCTCAGCATGAACCTTATAATATTCTTCCACTTGGAGAAAAGATAGAAAAGGTTACTTATATTTTTGTGGAACCCTGGAAGTCGCATCAGCAGTTTATGATCTCCTCACAATCGCGGCTGGCCGAGGGAAAAGGGTTTAAAGGTTCATTAATAGAAAAGATGTTGTATGCCAATTTTAATATGCTTACCTGGATCACGGACATACATGATCTGACTCCTTTCAATGTGCCCAATATGAATTACGCGCCGGACATGTATAACAGGGATAGTTTCTTTTCAACCGTTTCCACTTATAATAAGGAATTGAATGTTTCTCTTTGGGAACAATGGGGCAAGACACAAACATCAAAAGGTGGCATTGGTACTATTATAACGCCACTTATGGGATCAGTAGAAGCCAAGGATAATGAAGCTACCATTGAATGGCTGATGTGGGCATTGTTGAATAAACGCCGCTTTGGCGTTACACTTCCACAGGAAAAAATTAAAAAAGCGGTTGATTATGTATTGAATGAGTTTGATTTTACCGGCGACGGAATATGCCGCTCGCATTTTCCTCTTTGCCAGGTTGATATCATTGATTTTAATCCTAAAACGGATCGCCTTGCGGTAAACCAGGGTATGCTGGCAATTGCCTTGCGAACGATAAAAGAACTGGGTTTTCCCGTTTCGGAATCTCATATAGAAAAGGCGGAACAGGCATACCGTAATTTTTATGATCCCAAAAGAAAACATCTTTTGTATGATAAAAATTATCCTGATCTTATTTCCTTAACTGACCTGGAACCTGAATTTTATTCTCTTTGGTTATTTGATCGCCAGATTCTTACAGATGAGATGGTGATCAATCACCTTGACCAAATACCTATTCTTAATAAAGTGCCCGGCTCACCTCATCCGGAATATGGAACCACCGCACCGATATTGATCCATCTTACGAAAGACAAAATAGGATATGCTTATCTCAGCAAAGATTACCAACCATTCGAAAAATTTGGTGAAGAAAATTATATAGACGGGAAAAATGATGGCTATTATTATAATGGAGGAAGCTGGCTACG
>DATCWN010000546.1:0-2517 GCA_036566285.1 Hanamia sp. | reverse complement strand
GCAAGCGGCTTAATTGACGAGATTAAAGAAAACGACAAAGTGGAATTTGACTTGCAGAATGGACAAAAAGGCATGAATGCCGTTAATGTGAAATTAATCGGCTAAAATCGATATTTCCCAATGCAAAGGGCAGCCAACAGGTTGCCCTTTTTTTATTTCTTTATTTTGAAACCAGGGAATAACACCGGAACCTCCGAGATATAATCTTCATATTTTTTCCCAAACTCCTTTACCAGTTTCTTCTCTTCGAAACCAATTCCAATCCATACATAACCGGTTAATAAAACAACGGCTATTAAATTATTGAGCATAGGAAAAATAAAAAACAATCCCCACACAAATAAGATGGTGCCCAGATACAAAGGATGCCTCACATAGCGATGAATGCCTTCGACTTTTAATTCAGCACGCGGCGCGGCTTCATAGATAGAACGAACGCCGCTCAATAATAAAAAATATTTTTTAATGGAAATAAACATAATTATAAAGCCGGGTATCAATAAAATAATGAGAGAAATATATTTCAGCAAAACGGATTTTATTAACACAGGGCTTTCAAAAGAACATTGATACATCAAAAGATATATCAAAGTGATGGCTGCAAAAATGGAATAGCACAACCGGTAATACCGGAAATATTTCCTCATCTTTTTTGCAAAAAAATCTTTTACAACAGTGGCTGCTAAAATACTGTGAACCACATAGTATAGAATCCATGCAAAGAGCAATATCCAATGTGAATGAGTCAATTTTTTTTATTGAAAAGATAATTCTTATTGAGGAATTAAGAATTGGAAACCTCTGCGCCGAAGCAATCTCATACTTCGCAAATTTTACTTTTACAGGTTATGAGATTGCTTCTGCGCCGGCAGTTATTATTAATTACAAAGCTATCCCTGGCGCATCGCAATGGCGAAAACTGAGCGCTTCGCAATGATGGAACCGCAAACTCAGTAAAGTACTAAACTTCCACACGCAGTGAGCGCTACCCTCACCGCCCACCCATCATGAAATTAAAAATTCCGCCTATCATAATTATGATTTATTAAAGAGCATTCATTCCACAAGAGATTATATTTGTTTTTCAAAAAAAATAAAAAAAGTACATGAAAAAAATAACCTTGTTCGTAATAGCTGCATCCTGCCTTGCCACGGCTACTTTTGCACAAAGCGAAAATTCATTACACCTTAAAAAAGGACAGAAATATGTAGTGGAAAATATCATCTCTACTAAAAGTTCTACCGAAGCCCAGGGGCAAACAATGGAAACCAATATAGATGCCACCGCTACTTACCATATTGAAGTAAATGACATCGCGAGCGACAATTATAATCTTACCAACACGGTCGAAAATGTAAAAATGAAGATGAACCTGATGGGCCAGGAAATGAATTTTGATTCCGATAAGAAAGAAGACCTGGATGGCCCAATGGGTGCACCCATGAGAGAGTACATTAAAAAACCAACCAACGTAGTCGTTGATAAATCAGGGAAAGTGATTACGCAAAAAAAAGACACTGCCAATGATGTTCTTTCCCCGGCAAGCCAGTTTGCCAATTTTGAGGCAACCGGATTTGGGGCTCAAATGGCATTTGAACCTCTTCCAAAAAATTTAAAAGCAGGCACTACCTGGACCAGCAAAACCGACGAGGGCGGCGTTGCCAAAACAACCAATTACACCGTAAAAGAAATAAAGGGAGACCTTGCCACGCTTACATTAAGTGGCACTTTGACCGGTGATATGAAAATGGAACAAGAGGGGATGCAGATGTCCTCAAAGACTTCCGGAAAATTTACCGGCGAAGAAGTAGTAAATTTCAAAACCGGTGTGGTACAAACCAATACCACTGTTGTGGATGCTTCCGTGAACGTTGAGGTAATGGGACGGGAACTTCCTACTTCGTCTAGAGTAACCACCACCACTACGGTAAAAGCGCTATAACTTTTCCAGGATATCTATATTTCGGGGTTGTCTCAAAAGGGCAGCCCCTTTTTTATACTCCATCTTATTTTAAAACCTATAAGGTTTGCGGCAAAGGCTTTGTGCGAAAGGAAAACCTTATAGCGTTTGGGGTTAGAATGTAATCAAGACCGCAGGTCGGTACCGGTGGGCAATAGTGAATGATGAAGGCGCCAAACCTATAAGGTTTGCGGCAAAGACTTTGTGCGGAAGGAAAACCTTATAGCGTTTGGGTTTGTTTAGAACTACAAACGCTATAGGGTTTTGCCAGTGCTCCACGGCCCGGCTGAAAACACCTATAGGTTTAATAATGAATGATGATTTTTTTTGTACTATTGCTTGTAGTAACAGAAACACACGCGTTGTGCGGAAACCCTAAACAGACACTTCAATCAAATTCGGCAGACAAAAAGTATGAATAAGTCATTAAGTTTAATCTTTCTTATAGCTGGACAAACTCTATTTTATTCATGCCATATTGCACATGACAAGGAAATCATTTGTTATGACAATTTAAAAAAGGCAACGGATTTGGCTTACAAAAATCCGAACAACA
>DATCWN010000505.1:0-3095 GCA_036566285.1 Hanamia sp. | reverse complement strand
TTTTATATGAGCATGGTAGATTTAATAATGCCCAAGTTAGGAGAAAGCATCGTGGAGGCCACTATTCTTAAATGGCATAAAAAGCCCGGCGATAAAGTGGCGATAGACGAAACCGTGCTTGATATAGCTACCGATAAAGTTGACAGCGAAGTGCCGTCAACAACTGAAGGAACTCTTGCAGAAATACTTTATAAAGAAAATGATGTAGTGCCCATAGGCAAAGTGATTGCGAGAATTAGTACCGCTTCTGATGCAGAGGCACCTGCTCAGCCAAAACAATCCGCTCCGTCATCTCATTATGAAGAGGCGAATGTAGTGGAGGAAGTTCCATATCAGCCCGAAGAAAAACAATCAATGAATAGCGCCACTTCGGGTATTCGTTTTTACTCTCCTTTGGTTTTGAATATTGCTGCCAGCGAAGGTATTTCCATGAGCGAGCTTGAAAGTATGGAAGGCACCGGGCAGGACGGAAGAGTGAGTAAAAGGGATATCATGAATTATCTTGAAAACAGGAAGAAGGCGCCGCAGCAGGAACATACGGGACACGCACAAACGCCGGCTGTTCGCGAAGTTCCGGCTCAATCACACCAGGAATATGAGGCACCTACTATTTATACCGGGAATGTAGAAATTATAGAAATGGACCGCATGCGCAAGATGATTGCAAAGCATATGATTGACAGCCAGAATACCAGCGCGCATGTTACCAGCTTTACTGAATGCGATGTTACCCATCTCGTTTTATGGCGCGAGAAAGTGAAGAAAGATTTTGAGAAACGCGAAGGCGAAAAAATAACCTACACTCCCTTATTTATTGAGGCAATTATAAAAGCCATTAAAAAATATCCTTTGATCAACAGCAGCGTTGACGTGGATCGCATCATTGTAAAAAAAGATATTAATATAGGTATGGCTACCGCAATGCCTTCCGGTAATTTAATTGTGCCGGTGATAAAAAATGCGGATCAGTTAAATTTAACAGGACTTACCAAGCAGGTAAATGGTTTGGCAAATGCTGCCAGAAATAACAAATTAAGGCCGGATGATACTGCCGGCGGAACTTTTACTATTACCAATGTGGGCACCTTCGGAAGCCTCATGGGCACTCCTATCATCAACCAGCCGCAGGTGGCCATTATGGCTGTGGGCGCTATAAAAAAACGCCCGGTAGTTATTGAAACAGAACAAGGCGATAGCATAGCCATTCGCCACATGATGTACATTTCATTAAGTTACGATCACCGTATCATTGATGGGGCATTGGGTTCTACTTTCTTAAATGCCGTGGCGAAAGAGTTAGAAAATTTTGATTCCAAAAGAAGTTGGTGAGGATTTTAACTACCCGGTTTATGAATTTCCAAGATTGCTTTGTTTCATTCCTCATAACTTCTTAGCAGCAACTCATCGCACTGTTTAAGCTCTTTTTGCAATATTGTTTCGAATCCTCCTAATTAAGATGTAATTGGATGGTTTGCAGTAAGTGAGAGAGCTCAAATGGTTTTGCGATAAAATCCTGGGCATGGCAATTTTCTATATCATTTCCCATCCTGGCATTTGCTGAAAAAAGAATAACGGGTAAATGCTCTGTTTCTTTTGCCTGTTTTATTCTCTTGCAAATATCCCGGCCATCTGCCCCGGATAAGGAAACGTCCAGTAAAATTAAATCAGGTTTAAAATTACTAAGGCTGTTATCAATACACTCCCATCTTAAAATGGCTTCTACACTAAAATTATGCATAGTAAGTATGGTTTCAACGAGGGTTAATATATCAGGGTCATCATCAACTACCAGAATTTTATTCATAAATGTTTAATTGATTTATTTGCAATCACAATAACAATGCTACATATTTAAATTAGTATGGCCAGAGTGATTTAAAGGTAAAGAGAAATAAAAAATAGAGCCTTTGCCACCTGATTCCACTCCTATACGTCCATTATGCCGGTTTATTATATCCCGGCAAATATATAACCCCAATCCGAATCCCGAAACGTGTACCGAAAGTTCCTTAGTTCGATAGAACCGCTCAAAAATATTGGATTGTTCTTCCACGGGCACTCCGTTTCCAAAGTCTCTTATATTTATAATCAATTCCGTTTCGGTCAGTTTACAATAAACAAACACTTCTTTTTCGCCGGGCGAATATTTAACGGCATTGGACAACAGGTTAACCAGCACCTGCTCTATCCGTTGCCGGTCTGCATGTATAAGTTGATTACGGGTTTCTCCTTTTCTTAAAATCCGGTGGCTGTGGGTAACCATCTGGATGGCTGAAACCGTTTCGTCCAGCAGGGTATCTATATCAAACTCTGTGATGTTAAGTTCCAGTTGGCCGCTTTGGATTTTTGAAACATCCAACAGGTCTTTAATAAGGTTCTCCAGTTTCTTCAGGCTTTCCTGTGCCTTTTGAACATATTGCTTTTGAGGTTGTGTATCTTCCGTCATGCTCAGCAGGTCCATATATCCTTTCACAGTCGTTAAAGGAGTTTTTAATTCATGGCTGGCAATGCCAATAAATTCATCTTTTCTCTCCTGGTTTTCCTTTATCTGAAGCATGAGTTTATTGAACGCCTTATTAAGCGTGCTTATCTCATCTTTGCCATTATCCAATTCCGGTTTATCCAATTCTCCTGTTTTGCCTACTTGTTTCATGGTTTTCACAAGGCGCAGTAATCTCCGGGAAATATAACTTTGGGTGCCAAAAGCAATTAAGAAAGAAAAAATAAGTGCCATCAATAATAGGAGGGCCGATAGCTCATACTTTGATTGCCTTATTTGTTTCAGTTCTGATAATTCTACTTCCAGCAAAACCTTGCCGAGAACTTCATTATTGTAGGTGATAGGGTTGATTACAAAGAGATGCTGGCCGGAGAATGTAAAGTTTTTTTTATTAAAAACCGGTTGGGGATGAAGGCTGTCGCCCGCCCGTGAATAGGTGGCAAAAAGACGTCCATTTTTATCAAGAATACTTGCCTGTATTATTTCGGGTGACACATTGTGAAGTTCTGCTAATATCTGCGTTGCCGCATCATCATCCTGGAACTGGAGGGTAGAAATATTGTTGGCGCCCACCACCTGGGCCAGGCTAATCATG
>DATCWN010000503.1:0-6946 GCA_036566285.1 Hanamia sp. | reverse complement strand
AGATATGGCATTCACGATATTTCCAGAACAGAAATAAATGCAAATGGCTTTCCAAGATTCAACATGCCATTTGAATTTGGAATTTTTTTTGGAGCAAAACAATTTGGTAATAAAAAGCAGAAAAATAAAAACGCACTTATTTTTGAAAAAATCAAATATACGTACCAACAGTATATTTCTGATTTGAATGGCATAGATACCAAAGCTCACGAAAACAAACCCGAAATAATAATAAGAAACATAAGAGATTGGTTGGCTACTGTTTCAAAACGAAATACAATTCCAGGTTATAATGTTATCTTAAATGAATACAAAACTTTTATAGAAAAGCTCCCTGAAATTGTCACAAGGTTAGGACTGAATATAAACGATATTCCTTTTAATGACTTTTGTCAGATTGTTGAAGAAGCAGTTAGAGAAAAAATTTAATTAAAAATCCTTTTAAAAATCTATCCCACTTGTGCCTTATTAAAGCATCGGCTAATTGCACATTAGCACATTTGCTCATTTTCACACTAGTACATCAAACCAAACCTTTTTCCCATCATTCCAATCGCCATTATAATTGATGGTAAGCTCCTCTCCTCTTTGGATTTCTCTTACTGTTTTTATTTGAATCGTTTCTTTTTCAAAATCCATAAAATACTCGCAATTGCTGGTATAGCTATGATTATAAATTGGAACATAGCCCAATGCCATGCAACATTTATTCTTATCTATTCCCCATTCAAAAATGTAATCATGCAATAAAGTTTTATCAAGAAGCTGGCGGTCTTCGGCACTCATTACTATTACGGGCGATTCTTCTATGAGCGTATTGGACAAAATTTTTTCTTTAGTAAACACACCTCTTCCCTTCGTTAAGGTGGGCTTCAAAAATAAATATGTCTTTATCATCTTGTAACCGGCTGGTTAACTGTAAAATAAATTAATTTGCACCACAATTTGCGACAAATAATATTCTATGACAGAAGAAGAAATTTCGGTACAAGACCAATATGATGAGATTCTGGAGACAGGAGATGATGCCGCTATCAGTGAATTTCTAAATCAACAAAATATCAGCGATGTAGTAGAATTAATTTATGAAAATGAGGAAAAAGAAGTTGATATTTTAATGCACCTTGCCATGCACAGGGCGCTAAGTGTCTTTAAAATTTTAGAACATCCTACACAAAAAAGAATTATTAAGAGCCTGCCTCCGAGTAAAAGTGCAGAAATTTTAAACGAAATGCAGGCTGATGACCGCACTTCATTTTTTGAAGATCTGCCAAACGAGGTGGTAAGGGAATTGGTAAAAACGCTTAAGCCCGAAGAAAGAAAAATTACACTATCCCTTTTGGGTTATCCTGAAAACAGTGTTGGGCGATTGATGACGCCTGATTATGTGTATGTATATGAATACAACACAGTTGCCGAAGTACTGAACATTATAAGAAGCGTAGGGAAAAATACAGAAACCATTGATGTGGTTTATGTCATCAATAAACATGGAGAATTGCTGGATGACCTAAGAATAAGGGAATTTATTCTGGCCCATCCTGATACCAAAGTAAGTGAGATGATGGATGGCAGGTTCATTGAGTTGAATGTAAACGATGACCAGGAGACTGCCAATGAAGTTTTTAAAATGAATAATCGTGTGGCCCTGCCTGTTGTGGACGATTATAATGTGCTGCTCGGTATTGTTACCATTGATGATGTGCTTTGGGTAACCAATGAGGAATTCAGTGAAGATATTCAAAAAATAGGTGGTGCCGAAGCATTGGACATGCCTTACCTGGAAACGCCTTTATTTACGCTCGTGAAAAAAAGAGTAGGCTGGCTGATTATACTTTTTTTTGGTGAAATGCTTACCGCCACTGCAATGGCGTTTTACAATGAAGAGCTGGAGAAAGTAATCATACTTACCAACTTTATTCCACTCATTATAAGCACCGGTGGCAACAGCGGCACACAGGCTTCTACTTTAATTATACAGGCAATGGCCCTGGGTGAAGTAACTTTAAAAGATTGGTGGCGGGTAATGCGCCGTGAAATTTTATCGGGCCTGATGCTCGGTACCATTCTGGGCGCTATCGGTTTTATGAGAATAACAGCCTGGAGTTTTTTAATGCACCAGGGCGTTATGACAGACATTTATGGAATCCACTGGATGCTGATTGGGTTTACTGTAAGCTTCTCATTAATTGGAGTGGTACTTTGGGGCTCGCTTATGGGAAGCATGTTACCCATTCTTTTAAAAAGGTTAGGAGCTGATCCGGCATCTTCCTCTGCTCCGTTTGTAGCAACACTGGTGGATGTTACAGGGCTTATTATTTTCTTTAACGTAGCGCTTTATATTTTAAAAGGAACTTTACTTTAATTAGCCAATCAGCTAATTAGCTAATTAAAAAACATCAATGAAGTTGTCAGCACCTGATAATAAAAAAGTAAAACCCAATATTTTTAAAATCCTGAAGCCCTATTCAGGAATGATCGGCGCGTTGCTCCTTTTTGCTTTACTAAGTAACGGGCTTAACCTTATTATTCCAAAATTGATAGAGGTTGGTATTGATGATTTTTCCAACGGTGTTTGGAATGTACGAAAAATTGTAACCTGGTTTTCTATCGCCGCAGCATTAATTTTTATTTTTTCTTATGCTCAAAGTATTCTTCAAACCTTCGCTTCTGAAAAAGTAGCGCGCGATTTGCGCAGTAAGCTTTCTGCTAAAATTTCTCAACAGGATTATAATTATATCCGTGAAAATACCTCCGGAAAATTATTGACCAATCTTACTTCGGATGTGGATGCTATAAAAATGTTTGTGGCGCAGGCAATTGTTTCTATCGCTTCATCCATAGTTTTAATTATTGGCGCCAGCATTTTATTGTTGGATATCAACTGGAAGTTAGGCCTGGTAGTTTTGCTAATCATTCCTATTATTGCCACTACCTTTTTTCTTGTTTTTAAAAAAGTAAAAACTTTATTTAGAAAAACACAGGAAGTAATTGACTGGCTGAACAAAGTAATTAATGAAAGCATCCTGGGCGCCGCGCTCATCCGTGTGCTCAATGCTCAATTTACAGAATACCATAAATTTATGGATGCCAATACAGAGGCTAAAAATTTGGGCTTGTCCATCTTGCGTTTGTTTGCTGTGTTAATTCCGGTTATCGTATTAACTTCCAATTTGGCCCGCTTCGCCGTACTGGCTTTGGGCGGCCATTTCGTTATTGATAGCAGCATGACTCTTGGTGAGTTTGCGGCCTTCAACAGCTACATCTCTATTTTAATTTTCCCCATCCTGATCATTGGTTTTATGAGCAATGTAATTGCGCGGGCTTCCGCTTCTTACCAGCGTATTTATAACATTTTGGAATCACCTGACTTCGTAGATAAGGGAACCGTTACCACCGCTTTGAAAGGAAATATTGAATTGAAAAACGTAAGTATTTTTTACGGTGAAAAGCCGGCGTTAAAAGACATTTCTTTTAAAGTGGATGCCGGAACACGCACTGCGATAATTGGCCCCACTGCCGCAGGAAAAACACAGTTACTTTACTTGTTAACTACCTTGATAAAACCAACCGAAGGAACCATTCTTTATGATGGCATTCCTATCACAGATTATAATCAAAGTGCACTTTTAAAACAAACAGGACTGGTATTCCAGGACAGCATTATTTTCAATATGAGCCTGCGGGATAACATTGCTTTTAATGCTGAGGTAACCGAAAAAGATCTTCAGAAAGCGATAAACACCGCGGAATTAAATGACTTTATAAGATCGCTTCCACATGGATTGGAGACCATAGTTTCTGAACGTGGCTCCAGCCTTTCAGGCGGACAGAAACAACGTATCATGCTGGCAAGGGCATTATCCATAAACCCGGAAATTCTTTTACTGGATGATTTTACTTCAAGAGTGGATGCGCTAACGGAACAAAAAATTTCAGAGAATGTAAAAGAGAATTATCCTGATCTGACGCTGGTTTCTGTTACCCAAAAAATCAGTGGAGTTAAAGATTATGACCAGATTATTTTATTAATGGAAGGTGAATTAGTTGCCAAAGGCAGGCATGAATATTTAATGAAAAATTGCGCGGAGTATGTTCAGATATTTAATTCTCAAAAGAGCACAACAGCATTGACAGAATCACAATAAATATTTTTTGCAAAAAAATAAAAGCAACAGTCCATTATAAAAATAAAAAATCAGGGAGTCAACTTTTCAAAAGCTCAATTTCCCAATATTATTAAATGCATTACAACCTCAACATAGAACAGAAAACTTCCACTGCTACGGCATTAAAAAAAATGCTACAGTTCATGAAAGGAGAAAAGAAGAATCTGGCATTCGCTTTTCTGGTAATGATCTTGAATTCAGGGATATCAATGCTTACGCCGTACCTCATCGGCTACACTATTGATAATTACATTCAAACCAAACTCTATCGTGGTCTGATGTTGTTCTCAGTAATTTTATTGGCACTTTACATTATATCGGCCGCAACAGAATATTTTCAAACAAAACTGATGGGAAGCATCGGCCAGCGAATGCTATACAGCCTGCGCAATGAAGTTTTTAGCCGGATACAGGGATTGCCTGTCGCATTCTTTAATCAAAACAAAGCAGGTGATTTAATTTCAAGAATCAACAATGATACGGATAAAGTGAACCAATTTTTTTCGCAATCGCTGATGCAATTTGTAGATAGCATCTTTACCATGTTAGGCGCCGCCATTTTCCTTTTACTGATTCATGTAGAATTGGGAGGAGCCGCATTGATACCGGCTGTTTTCATTTTGATTTTTGTAAAATTAATTTCTCCCTGGGTAAAAAGAAAAAATGCCGCAAGCATGAAAAGCACCGGTGGCTTAAGCGGAGAAATACAGGAAAGTCTTTCTAATTTTAAAACTATCATCGCCTTTAATCGCCGCGATTATTTTCGTAAAAAATTTGAAGCCGTCAATACCAATAACTACAAAGCTTCTGTGGGCGCTGGTTTGGCGAATACTGTGTTTATGCCTGTCTTTACTTTGTTTTCAAACCTGGCACAATTAATTGTTCTTGCTTTTGGAATTTACCTTATCTCCATCGGCAATTTCACTATCGGATTATTGGTCAGCTTCATCGCCTATACCCAGGTTTTTTACCAACCTTTGAGACAGTTAGCCTCATTGTGGGCCAGTTTCCAGACAGCGATGGCGGCGTGGGACAGAATTTCAATCATCCTGGGACTACAATCAGACCTGGCAGAAAAAAAAGAAACTTCAACGAATCATATTCCCAACCCCTCACTGCTATCTTTTCAAAATGTTTCTTTTCAATATCCTGATGGGAAAAAAGTTTTGCATCATATCCATTTCAATTTGGAACAGGAAAAGACTTATGCATTTGTAGGTCCTACGGGCGGTGGGAAAACCACAACCGCTTCTTTAATAGCAAGACTGTATGACCCTACAGAAGGGAGAATATTTTTAAACGGAAAAGATTTGCGCAACTACTCCGCCGAAGAGCGCAGTAAAAAAATAGGCTTCATTTTACAGGAACCTTTTTTATTCAATGGCACCATACGCGATAATATTTTGTATGGCAATGAGGCCTATAAAAAACTGAATAAAGAGCAACTCGATAAAATGATAAAGGAAGCGGAATTAGAAAATCTAATCGCCCGGTTTGAAAACGGATTAGATACTCCAATCGTTTCCGGCGGCGATTCTATGAGCCTTGGAGAAAAACAATTAATAGCATTTATCAGGGCAGTATTACGTAAACCAGATTTACTGATTTTAGATGAAGCCACCGCTAATATTGATACGGTAACCGAAAAGTTGTTGGAAGAAATTTTAGAAAAATTACCTCCATCCACAACAAAAGTTATCATTGCTCATCGCTTAAATACGATTGAAAATGCCGATGAGATTTTCTTCATCAATTCTGGTGAAGTAACGGCTGCAGGTAATTTTGAAAATGCATTGCAATTGTTGCTGGAAGGAAAAAGAGAAAGTTAGAGGTAACTACAGAAAATTGATCTTATTGACGATTAAATATCATAATAAAATGTACATTCGTAAAACTAAAAATGGAGACCCTTACATCACATATTATTCCTACCGAAAGCAGAACCATCGCTTCTTTAGTGAAAGAAGAAATTTTGAATGTTGATGCAACTGCTGCTGTTATATTGTTTGGAAGTCGGGCCCGTGGAGATGCAGAAAATGAAAGTGATTGGGACTTTTTGGTTCTTACACAAAAAAAAGAAACGGAATTGTTAGCTGAAAAATTAAGAAAAATAATGCTGCGCAATATAGAACTCAATTACGATGTAAGTATATCACTTATTGTAAAAAATGTATCAGTTTGGGAAAATAAATATTCCGTAACAAATATTTATCGAAGCATTTTTGAAGAAGGTATATTATTGTGAAAAAGAATGATGACTATATAAAATATAAGGTGCATAAAGCTGCACAATCAATAAAAGAAGCCAAACTGCTGATGGAAAATGGATTAAATGACACGGCAATGAGCAGGTTGTACTATGCCGCTTTCTATTCTGTCAATGCCTTGCTCGCATTTCATGGATTTAATCCCAAAACACATAGCGGCACTAAATCTATTTTTAATAAAGAGTTTATTCTTCCGGGAAAAATAGAAGGGCGCTTCTCTGATTTTTATTCTTTTCTTATGGCGAAAAGATTTGAAGCTGATTATGACGATTTTGTCTATATTAATGAAGACAATATACAATCTTCAATTGCGGAAACAGAAGAATTTGTATCAATGATAAATGGATTAATAAAAATGCTCTAATTCTTCTTAGTATCACTGATTCTTATAGTAAACAAACTTTTATTGATGTTTTTCATTTTTCAATCTCCTCCTCATATTTCTTTTTAAGCTAAATGGTTATTCGCTTGTCGAAATAAATTCTTCTTTGATTCACCATTTTCACTTGG
>DATCWN010000433.1:0-3398 GCA_036566285.1 Hanamia sp. | reverse complement strand
AACCACCCGATTCAAACGGAAGTTATAAATTTGAGACCACATTCTGCTTATTAATTCTCTTTAATAATTTATATTTAAATTTTCCGGTTATTTAAAATCTTTTGATGAAAAATTTTCTTCGTATTGTTCCCATAATTTTTCTCTTTCTATCCTGCCAGTCAAAGCCTCAAAAGGTTTTGTTTGAATTAATGGCTAATACAGGGATTAACTTCGATAACCACGTAGAGGACGAGGAAATAAATAACAGTTTCCTTTTTCGCAATTTTTATAACGGTGGTGGTGTCGCCATCGGAGATATTAACAACGATGGGCTGGCCGATGTGCTTCTTACCTCCAACATGAGCGAAAACAAATTGTACCTCAATAAAGGAGATTTTAAATTTGAGGATGTTACTGCAAAATCCGGGTTCAGACAAGATAGTATGTGGAGCACGGGAGTGGTATTTGTTGATATTAATAATGATGGCTGGCTCGATATATTTATTTGTAATTCCGGAAACATGGAAACCGGAAACCGGAAGAATAAATTATACATTAATAATCACAATCTGAGCTTTACAGAATCCGCCACTAAATACGGCTTGGACATTGTGGGATATACCACGCAGGTTTCTTTTTTCGATTATGACGGAGATGGCGACTTAGATTGTTTTATGATCAATAACAGTCCGATTCCCGTAAATACTTTGAACAATGCTAACCGGCGCGATCTTCCGGATTCTGCATGGAACGTCGCCAATTTCCTCAAAGGTGGCGGCAATCATTTATACCGAAACGACAATGGGCACTTTACAGAAGTTACACAGCAGGCTGGTATTCATAGCAGCCTGATCAGTTTCGGTTTAGGCGTTTCCGCAGGAGATATTAATGGAGATGGCTGGCCCGATGTGTATGTTTCCAATGATTCTTACGAGAGAGATTATTTATACATTAATCAAAAGGACGGAACTTTTAAAGACGAAACGGACGATTGGATTCAGCACATGAGCATGTCGAGTATGGGCGCCGATATCGCTGATATTAATAATGATGGATTTCCAGAAATTTTTACTACCGATATGCTCCCGGAAGATGATTACCGGTTGAAAACGATGGGAGCATTTGACAATATAGACTTGTTTAACAGCAAGTTGAAAGCAGGATTTTCTTATCAATATGTAAAAAATTGTTTACAACTAAATAATAAAAACGGCAAATTTTTGGAAATTGCCAACTTCAGCGGAGTATCTGCTACTGATTGGAGCTGGGGCGCCCTAATGTTTGATGCCGATAATGACGGATACAATGATATTTATGTTTGTAACGGTGTAAACAGGGATGTTACCAACTTGGATTTTATGGATTTTTTTGCCAACGATGTTTATCAAAAAATGGTTTTAACCGGTAAAAAAAAGAGTGTAGATGAGGTACTGAAAAGAATACCCCAAACTCCTATGGCAAACAAAGCGTATCGGAATCTGGGCAATCTGAAATTTGATGATGTAAGCGATACATGGGGATTTACTCAAACTGCCTTTTCCAACGGTGCTGCTTACGGTGATTTGAATAACGATGGCGCTTTGGATTTGGTAATCAATAATGAGAATGGGCCTGCCTTTGTTTATAAAAACAATTCGCGTGAAATAAATAAAAATAATTTTATAGGAATCTCTTTAAAAGGTACTGCGAAAAATCTTTTTGCGATTGGCAGTAAAATAAATGTTTACATTGGTAACCAGGTTTTTAATAGAGAAGTAGTTCCAAGCCGCGGATTTCAATCATCCGTGGATTATAAACAAATAATCGGGCTGGGGAAAGAAGCAAAAATTGATTCCATGATCATCATCTGGCCCGACAGATCTTACACAAAATATAATCATCCCCCGATAGACACAGTGTTGGTAATTCAGCAGCCTGATAAAAGTAAATTATTCCCTGAAACCGCTTCCGTAACGCCCACCGTTGCACTTCTAACGCCAGTAAAAAACAATTTCGAAAAACACCAGGAAGATGATAATGTTGATTTTTATTATGAAAGAAATATTCCCGAAATGCTTTCGAGAGAGGGCCCAAAAGCAGCAGTAGGTGATGTGGATGGAGATGGGCTTGAAGATATTTATATCGGTGGCACCAAAGGCCACCCGGGACAAATTTATCTGCAAACCAGATCAGGAAAATTTATAAAAAAGACAGAAGCGCTTTTTAATCAGTATATTGATTTTGAAGATGCGGCAGTTTTATTTTTCGATGCGGATAATGATGAAGACCTGGATCTTTTTGTGGGCCCCGGTGGCAATAATAATCAAACCATCAGCAGGCAAATGCAAAGCAGGTTATATAAAAATGATGGTAAGGGAAATTTTTCCATTGATGTAAACGCATTTCCTCCAAATGGAATGAATACAGGCATTGCCGTTGCTTATGATTTTAATCACGATGGATTTCCGGATCTTTTTATAGGCGGAAGAAGTTATCCCAGAGAATATGGCGTTTCACCTTCAAGTTACTTATATATAAACGATGGCAAAGGTCATTTTACAGATATTGCGAAAGCAAAAAATCCAGATATTGCTAATATTGGAATGGTAACCGGGGCAGTGTGGGCAGATGTTTCAGGAGACGCTGCTAAGGAGTTAATTATTACAGGCGAATGGATGGCGCCCCGAATATTTTCTTACAATGGAGGCCATTTTATAGAGGTTAAATCGAACCTTGATCGTTTATCAGGATGGTGGCAAACAGTAACCTCTGCTGATGTAAATGGTGATGGAAAGATGGATATACTCTTAGGAAATGTTGGCGACAATTTTTATCTCCGTCCTGATTCAGCAAATCCTGTAAAACTATGGATCAATGATTTTAATCAGAATGGAAGCTTAGATAAAATTCTTACCTACACAATTAAGGGAAAGGATATGCCCGTGTTTTTAAAACATGATTTACAAGATCAGATACCGGCAATAAAAAAGCAAAATTTAAAACATGAAGATTATGCCAAAAAATCAATTCAGGAACTATTCTCTGCGGAGATGATAAAAAACTGTACCGTAAAAGAGTTTAATTATTCTTCTTCGATTGTGGCGATAAATAAAGGAAACGGGAATTTTGCAATTCAAAAATTACCTGTGATGACGCAACTGTCATCGGTAAATGCCATTCGTTGTACAGATGTAAATCACGATGGAGCAATAGATTTGGTTTTGGGAGGCAACTTATCTTATTTTCTTCCTCAATTTGAACGGTTAGATGCCAGTTTCGGTGATCTTTTATTAAACAATGGCAAAGGACAATTTACTTGGGTAAGCCAAAAACTATCGGGTATAAATGTACAAGGCGTGGTTAGAGATATTGTAGAAATCAAAGGGAAAAATGGCTCACAAATTTTGTTTTTGAGAAATGATGATTTCCCAATCTTATAC
>DATCWN010000408.1:0-2498 GCA_036566285.1 Hanamia sp. | reverse complement strand
AACAATCTTGCTGCCTACCCTTCCCAATCCCGATTAAAACCGGGAGTAAACGGGCCGCTTACCTTGCGCATAAGCGCAAACCGGGATATACGTGGCATTACAGCACACAAGGTTTACCCACAATTGTAATTACTTACAACCATCGTGAGCTCTTACCTCACGTTTTCACCCTTATCCCCACAGTATTGCGGGGACGGTTATTTTCTGTGGCACTATCTTCCCAGCGTAAACCAGGACCGGCTATTAACCGGTGTGTCGCCCTTCGCTGGCCGGACTTTCCTCCCCTGAATTAACAGGAGCGATAACCCGGTTTGCAGTGGGGCAAAGATACACTGTTCTCCAGGATCGTAATCTTGTTCTTCAAAAGCACTGGTTCTTCCGGCGCGTCATTCTTTTCTTCCGGATCGTACTTCCTTTCTTCCGGCGCGTCATTCTTCAGCCAGTAAACCCCTAATTTAAATCTCTTTGAATTTTGTGCAAAAGGGTAGGTGCCATCGCCGATCTGTGTTGTAATCAGAAGTAAAATGCCGCCATAGGGTTAGTCGGGCAAGAAAGCCATTCAATACTGAAAAAATATTTCAGTGGCGCCAAAGCCAAAATTATTATGATATTGATTGGCAAAGCTTTTCACTTCTTTTTTTCTTTTTAATATTTCATGAATTTCATTGCGGAGCTTGCCGGTACCGATGCCATGAACCACTATAAAATTGGGCTGGCGGTGCGCCACAGCCAGGTTGTAATATTTTTCAAAATGGTTCAGTTGTATGGTGAGGATCTCAAAATTGCTCAGCCCTTTCCAGTTGTCGGTTAGTTTTTCTATATGCAAATCCACCACCGAACGGGGAGGCTCCAGCTTTTGTTGCGCTTGGGAAGCATCATAGATCCGGCCATGAGAATTATGGTATTCAGGAATGACATCATCTGTCTTATCCGGATAACGTTCAAATAGATTAAAGGAAAAACAGGATTCCTTCTTTAATCTCATCGTTTCAATTTTCTGAAATAATTGCTTTGCTTTTATTTTGAAAGTAGTTTCAAAATGAGGCGCTTTCTTTTTATTGGGATGAGTAAGAGAAAAATCAAATTCAAATCGGGGGGAATCATTCATTTCTTCAAAAGGAATATCATGCAGATAAAAATCAGTAAAGGGCAAAACCACATCTTTTACTTCAAAATTAGGAGCGCCCAAAAATTTTATCTGGTAATTAAAATCAAAACTTTCTCCTGTGTGATTGACAAGGTATATCTTAAATTTTTCTACCACATCATCATCGAAAATATCTTTATTAAACACGGGCAAAAAAGAAAGCCAGACGCCTGCGCCCACCTTATATTTTGCAATTACCTTTTCTATTCCGGCAGTATCTGAATAAATTTTATCCGGTTTTTCCGGAACAATTCTTTTCTCACTAAATCTTTTAAAATAAGGAAAATCAATCTGGTCAACATACACCGGGAAGCGTACTCCATCCACATCTACCATTACCGTTTCATCATTGATGATACTTACCACCTTCCCTTCTTCATTGGAATGCAAAAGCAATACGGTATCACCTGCCTGGTATTTCATCGCACAAAGTTAATGGGTTAAATATTACCATGTTTGTACAATAGGACTCTTCAGAGATGTGGCATGATGGATGCAAGATGTAAGGCGTGTGTGACCATTCACCCATTCACCTACTTAATCGCAATCCTCACTCCCGCCTGTGGTATCAACATATCCGTTGTGGAATTTTTTTCAACAAAAGAAACGTTTGCTTCATTATCAATGTAAGGATCAGTAAGATAGCGACTATTGTTACCAATTAAATAAGCCACTTTCAGTTCAAGTCCTACATCATCGCGTTTATTTAAAGGAATGTCTATTCCGCCCGCAGCGCCGTAAGCCAATGCCCAGTGAGCTTTGCTTGAATTGGAATAGCCTGTATTGTACGAACTGTAATAGGTCAGTCTTTCTACATTCACGGTAGAGAAAAATACATTCCATCCTGCCGTAAGATCAATAAACGGTTTCAGCTTCCCGATTTTTGGCGATTGAAAACGCGTAAGGAACATTAATGAAAAAATATTATTGGTTGCGGAAACTTTAAACTCATCATAAAAGCCATACACATAACCGGAAAAATATTGGGTGGCCCGCCCTTTTTCCTGGATGCCCAATTCAATGCCGAACTTCAAGGGAATATCCACTTTTGGCTTGTACAAAAAATTGGCCCGCAGTCCAAAACCTGCATCAGGATTGAATTGCTTATACTCGCTTTGCGGTATGGCCAATTGCGCATTTATAGAAGTAGAAAACTTTTGGGCAAAAGAAAATGTACAGAAAAAAGAAAAAATAATTAAAGCAGATAAATTCTTCATAAGCGATTTCATTCAACGGGTGATTTCAATTTATGTGAAAATACTTTTTTTAATTTTTCCATCTTGGGTTTAATTACATAATAACAATAAGACTGTGATGGATGGTTCAAGTAATAATTGGTGTGATAATTTTC
>DATCWN010000290.1:0-3174 GCA_036566285.1 Hanamia sp. | reverse complement strand
CTGCGCCTAATATGAAACACCAATGGATTGTTGCCAATATTATGTATGAACTGAAAAGAGCATTGAAGGAGTCAAAGTGCAAACATTGCAGAGTATATGATTTCATTGACCTTAAAATTGGAGAAGACACTATTCTACAGCCGGATTGCTCGATTGTTTGCGGGGACACAAAAAAAAATTATCTTGACTTTCCACCCACATTGGTGGTAGAAATATTATCCGATGCTACTGCATTAAAAGATAGGATTTCTAAATTTTCTATTTATGAAAAATTCGGGATCAAATACTACCTGATCATTGATCCTGAAAAAGAGTCAGTAGAAATTTATTTTCTGCAAAATTCAAAATACCTCCTTCAGGATTTTTCTCCGGAAAAACCTTTCACTTTTTCTCTTGATGATGATTGTACCATAGAAGTAATCTTTAAAAACATCTGGGAATAATCTTTTAACTTTTTTCAAACTATCGTCTCCCTGAAACCCCTATAAACAATTGTAATTTCACCTAATGAAATTATATTTTCTGTTTTTCTTTCTTATTCCCTTACTCGCTTTTTCTCAAAATAAATATCATTATAAAAATTTAGTGATGGAAGGCGGCGGTATCCGGGGGCTTGCTTATTCCGGTGCGCTTGAAGTGCTTGAAGAAAAAGGAATCCTACAGAATATTGAAAACGTAGCAGGTTCTTCCGCCGGCGCCATTGCGGGTTTGATGGTTTCATTGGATTACTCTTCATCTGAAATTGATTCTATTTTGCAAACATTAAAGATCCAGGAGTTCAATGATGGGAAATTTTTTATAGGAAAAATAAAAAGAATAAGAAGGGAATACGGCGTTTATAAGGGTGATAGGTTTGAAAAATGGCTCGGCGAATTAATTAAATATAAAACAGGTGATGCCGATATTACTTTTAAAGGCTTACATGAGCTCCATTTAAAAGATAAAAGATTTAAAAATTTCTTTTGTACCGGCACCAATATCAGTAAGCAAAAACTTGAAATGCTATCATGGAAAAACTGGCCGGAAATGAAATTGCGAACTGCGGTTCATATCAGCGGTTCCATTCCTTTTTATTTTGTACCCGTGGCAATAGATAGTGTAGGAAACGAGGTGGCTTTACATGATTCCTCTGGAAACTATGATTTCTTTGTAGATGGCGGCATGTTGTGCAATTACCCCATCAATATGTTTGATTCCTGTGTAAACGGAGGCAACCCGCTAACGTCTGAAAATGTAATTTATAATTCTCAAACATTGGGTTTGAAACTCGAAAGGGGCGAACAGATTGATGAATTTGATAAAAACAATACCGATATAGCTCCTTATAAAATTAAAAGCATGAAAGAATATTCCGGGGCTGTGATGAACCTCATGATGGAAAGTATCAACAGGAAATCTTTGGATCTTGCCAATGAAAAAGGAAGAACCATTTACATCAGTTATGGAGATATTTCCGGAAGGCCGCGCAAGGTTTCTCTAATAGAAAAGCAATTGCTGCACAATTATGGCGTAGCTGCGGCAAATAAATTTTTCATGGAATCTATGGCCGCTCATTAAATTCTTAAACCGTATATCTACCTTCCGAAAGTTTACCTTTGCCAAAATTTTTTTTTATTGCCTTTTATCAGCCAAAAAATTTTATTGAAATTATATGAATAGTCAACATTTATCAGAGCAGGAAATTATCAGGAGAGAAAAATTACAGGAACTCAATAAATTGGGAATAGACGCGTATCCGGCGGAATTATTTCCCGTAAATACCAGCGCTGCTTTCATAAAAGAAAATTACAAAGGCGAAGAGAACAAAGCTGATTTTGCAGATGTCTGCATTGCCGGAAGAATCATGAGCATCCGCGTGATGGGGAAAGCTTCCTTTGCATCGTTGCAGGATGGCAGCGAAAAAATTCAACTTTATATTCGCAAAGATGATGTAGCTCCGGGAGAAGATAAAACCCTTTATGATATTGTATGGAAAAAGCTGGTGGATATTGGTGACATCATCGGTGTAAAGGGATTTGTCTTTACCACAAAAACCGGTGAGACTTCTATTCATGCTTCTTCCTTTCATATTCTCTCAAAATCATTAAGGCCATTGCCGGTTGTGAAAGAAAAAGATGGGGAAACATTTGATGAAGTTACGGATGCGGAATTCAGATACCGCCAGCGGTATGCGGATTTAATTGTGAACCCGCATGTGAAAGAAGTTTTTGTGAAGCGTACCAAAATGGTCAATGCCATCCGTGAATTTCTAAATGAGCGGGGAGGGCTTGAAGTAGATACGCCCGTATTGCAGAATATTCCGGGGGGCGCGGCAGCACGGCCTTTCATCACACATCACAATGCGCTGGATGTTCCTTTTTATTTGCGCATTGCCAATGAATTGTATTTGAAAAGATTGATTGTTGGCGGCTTTGAATGGGTGTATGAATTCAGCAGAAATTTCAGAAACGAAGGCATGGACCGCACGCACAATCCTGAATTCACGGTGCTTGAATTTTATGTAGCCTACAAAGATTATTTGTGGATGATGGAAACCACTGAACAATTATTAGAGAACACAGCCATTGCAGTTAACGGAACTACCAGGATAACTTCTGGAGAAAAAGAAATTGATTTTAAAGCGCCGTACAAAAGAATAACCATGTACGATGCCATTAAAGAATATACCGGGATTGATGTAAGTGATAAAGATGAAAATGGGTTAAGGGAAGTATGCCAACGGTTAGGCATACACGCAGATGCATCTATGGGCAAGGGAAAATTGATTGATGAAATTTTTTCAGAAAAATGTGAAGATCATTTTATTCAACCCACTTTCATTATTGATTACCCGGTAGAAATGAGTCCACTTACCAAGAAGCATCGCAGCAAACCCGGATTGGTAGAGCGTTTTGAGCTAATAGTAAACGGAAAAGAAATTGCCAATGCCTATAGCGAGTTAAACGATCCCCTGGAACAAAGAGAACGTTTTGAAGAACAGGCCAAACTGATGGAACGTGGTGATGATGAAGCCATGTTTATTGATCATGATTTTTTGCGTGCGCTTGAATACGGAATGCCGCCCACCAGTGGAATTGGTTTTGGAATAGACAGGTTGTGTATGTTGCTTACGAACCAGTCTTCTATCCAGGATGTGTTATTGTTTCCGCAGATGCGGCCTGAAAAAACTTTTGA
>DATCWN010000268.1:0-25222 GCA_036566285.1 Hanamia sp. | reverse complement strand
AGCGGCAATAAAACCATAGTTTTTGAATAGTAGAGACGTGATGCATCACGTTTTCCCAGGCCGTGTCTCTACCTCCCTACTGGCGCAGATATGCAGCAAAGCTAAGTGGCGTTGGCGTATCTGTGCCTATCTTAGATATTTCAAAGGCACAGATACGCTTTGCACAAAACCTATGCTGCATATCTGCGCCAGGTATGCTGAATAAATTCAATTTTCAATGCCTGCAACTGTTGTGACAAGTGACGTGGCAGTAAGCTCACCTTCATTATTTTGATATGGAAAAGTAACACTTATAATACAACCATTACCTGGGGAACTTTTTATATTAATTTCTCCATTAAAACTTTCAACCCTGTTTATCATATTTGAAATTCCGATGCCTTTGCGTTCTTTTGATGTATCAAAGCCTTTACCACTATCTACTATTTCCAAAGCAATACAATTTTTGGAATCAGCAATTTTTATTTTAGCGTGCTTTGCATCAGCATGTTTTACAATATTATTTAGCTGTTCCTGTATAATCCGGTAAATAGTTAATTTAAGATCGTCGGCTAATGGCTTCACAGTATTATATTCAAGAACGGTTTGAATACGGGTGGTCGTATTCAGGTTGGCGACAAGTCCGTCTAGTAGCTGTTTTAAATTAACATTCTTTAAAGGCGTTACATGTTTACGGCTCAAAAGCCTGATTTCATTTATAGCAGTGTCGACCAGGTGCACTGAATACTTAATCAACTCTTCCGCATCTTCTTTTCTTTTTAAGACCATACCCAGGTAAAGTTTTGTACCTGCCAGCAACTGGTTGATGTTATCATGTAATTCGCCGCCCATATAATTTCTTTCCTGTTCCTGTGCATTAAGAATAGCCCTGGTGATCTTTTTTTGTTCCTGTATCTTTTGGGATAAAATTTGGTTTTCCATCTCTTTTAACTCCTGCTCCACTTTTTTCCGTGCAGAAATATCTGTGGAAACGCCAATTATACCGGTTAATGAGCCCTGTTCATCCAACACGGGAGAATCGGTAACCAGGACAGGAAAAATACTGCCATCCTTTCTCCTGGCATAAAGCTCACCCGTCCATGATTTGCCGGCTTTTAAATCTTTCATTATTTCATTTGCCTGCGTTTTACTTTGATCAACGGATGTAATGTCAACAATATTCCGGTCCATTACTTCATCAGCGCTCCAGCCATATATTTTTTCAGCAGCATTATTCCAATAAGTAATAGCTCCGTCAATAGTAGTAGCAATAATTGCCTGGCCGACTTTAGCCAAGAGGCGGGCTTTAAACTCATTCCTCTCTTGTTCAAGATGCAATGCTTGTTCGGCTTTTTTCTTTTGCAATGAAGACTCAATTGCAGAAGGCAATCTTGTCAGGCTGCTTTTCAGGATATAATCATCAGCACCAAGCTTAATTATCCCGGCTGCAAATTCCTCGGAAACAGTACCCGTAACCAGGATAAACGGTAAATGCAAAGATCGTTGATGAAGAATATTTAACGCATCAGTTGCGTTAAACTGGGGAAGCGTATAATCTGCAAGAATAACATCAGGTTGAAACTGGTCAAGCTGCTGTAAATACTGCTCCTCATTCATTACTACTACCGATTCAAACTGCAAGCCCGATTTTTTTAGTATATCCAACTCGATCTCACAGTCGTTTATATTATCTTCGATCAGTAATATTTTTAAAAGCTCGTTCATTAGTTTTAACAGTTAGTGATTTTGGCTTCAATGGTAATGACCCTTTTTTATCATAATAGAATAACTCATAAACAGGGGTAGCAGATATCAGAGGCCCGGGTATTGCTTCCGTTGCTGGACAGGTAGCCAGGTATAGAACGTAGAACCTTCATCTATATCGCTTTCCAACCATATTTTACCACCATATTTTTTAATGATCCGTGAAGATACATATAATCCAATTCCCATACCCGGAAATGTAGATGGCTTCTCTTCAGTAACGCGATAAAACAGTTCAAATACTTTTTGCCGGTTTTCCGGTAAAACCCCTATACCCGAATCTGCAACCGAAAGCTGCACACCGCCCTCCTTTATTTCCGTTTTGACAAGGATGGTTTCTGAAAATTCTTCAGACATCGTAGCGGTTACAATATGAATGGAATATCCGGATTTTTTTCCTTTAATATGCAAAGTGCCATAAAAGAGTTAAAAGAAGGAAGGGAATGGTCTGGTAATCTTCCTTATTGTCTGATACTACTTTCTGAAACGATACTCCGGACCCGATCAATTCATATTCAACCAATTCCGCACCCGATTGTAAATCTTCAGGATGTAGTATTTTTATCATTAGACTTAATTTTACATTATTTATTTTCCTCTATTTTCCTGGCCAGGAATCTGATTGAGGATTATCCAATAAAGGCCTAACTCTGCTACGGCATTTACAAAGCTTTCAAAATCAACAGGCTTTACAATATAGCTGTTGGCTCCAAGCTCATAACATCTTCGCAGGTCCGGATCTTCTCTGGAAGAGGTTAGAATTACAACAGGAATCTTTTTGGTTGAAGGCTCTGTCTTTACCTTTTCCAACACCTCCATTCCATTTAATTTTGGCATTTTCAAATCCAGGAGTATCATTCTTGGCTGCAAATTGAGATTCCTTCCTGCATACTTTCCGGTTGCATATAAAAATTCCAGGGCCTCCTCTCCATCTTTAAGGTGGATAAGATTATTGCCCAGATTCTTCTTCTTTAATGCATGTATGGTAAGTTCTGCATCATCGATATTATCTTCAATAAGAAGAATTTCAACGGGTAAATTTTCCATTTTTTATTTTTAATTTATTTTCAAGCATGAAGGCTGAAAGAAAAGGTGGCTCCTTTGTTTAATTCTCCGGTTGCCCAAACCTTTCCTCCATGTTTATTAATAATTCTTTTAACTAAAGCCAGTCCAACCCCCGTTCCCTCAAATTCTGACTGCAGGTGAAGCCGTTGAAAAACTCCAAACAGCTTATCAATGTATTGAGTATTGAATCCTACGCCATTATCACTTATACTATAAATAATTTCATTTCCACTTATCACAGATTTTACTGCTATTTCCGGCTTTTCAGTCTTAGAAGAATATTTTATAGCATTTGACAATAAATTGATCAATACCTGCTTCATCATAATACTATCCACATTTGCGGGATGTAGCTGACCAATTTTTATAGTGGCATTATGTTTTATCGATGTATTAATTTCCTGCAGAGAGATTTCAGCAAGTTCTGTCATGTCTGCCGGGGCTTTACATATTTCCTTCCTTCCGAGCCTTGAAAATTCAAGCAGATCGTCGATGAGCATTCCCATATTTTTAGCATTTTCGCCGATCCTGTTAAACAACCGGATTCCCTCTTTATCAAACACATGCTGGTATCTATCCCAAAGCATATTCGAATATCCATTTATGGCTCGTAAAGGGGCTCTAAGATCATGTGAAACAGAATAAGAAAAAGCCTCCAGTTCCTTATTTGCCGTTTCCAATTTCTCTGTCCGGTCTTTTACTTTTTGTTCCAGTTCGCGCTGAAGCTTCTGGATCTCGTCAATCATTTCATTAAATGAATCTGTAAGCGAACCTAATTCATCATTTCCCGATTTGACAGCCCTGACGGAATAATCGTGCTTTTCTGAGATCTCCTTTGCGATGGAAGATAAAGTAAGAATCGGTTTTGATATTACTTTTTGAAAAATATTTGAAAGTATATAAACAAGTAAAAGGGATATAACGATTACAGAAAGTATAGTAATACCAAATAGCGAAAAACGCTGATACATCCCTTCCAGATCAGACTTTAAAAATAAAGTTCCCATATGCCTTCCTCCTTCATTTACTTTCTGAAATCCCTGAAGAAACCCACCCTCAAAGTGAAATACATTGTTTCCGGGTGCAGCCGGAAAATGTTCCCCGGCAAGGCTGTCCGGGTACACCACAAAAATATTTCCGTGTTTGTCGTAAAGGGCCGCAGCAATAATATGGGGCTCCGCTTTTAAAGCCAGTAATATTTCATAAGCAGCTTCTTTATCATCAAAGGCCAGGGCAGCGGTGCTGTTGGTAGCTATCACTTTCCCAAGTATGGAAAGTTTTTGCGCTGTGTTCCGCCTGTAAGCATTGAATTCATAGATAAAAAATACAACCGATATAACAAAAAGAATTATCCCGCTTATGAGAAGTATTATTCTCATAAGCTTTTGCCGGATAGGTATATCTTTAAATAACATTGTTACTACTTTTTATTTGAAACTACATCAGCAACCTGTAATAGTTTGGAACTAACTATCAATCCTGCTGCTTTGGTTATGTGTGCATTTATTTCCATACGGATTTTATTATCCCTTTTAAAAAACCTAACCATTCCACCTGCTTTTATAAAGTTATCTCCATCACCAACTGTTAGTATGCCCTTAGACTTCAAATGGGCAAATACTTCTCTTAACTCACCAGATTCATGAAGGTTTATGAACAGGATATGACATGTATTAATTTCTGGGGCATTCCGGTAATAATTGATAACCAATGGATGCCCGTTCACTTTTTCTCCGGCTACAATATCTTTCAAATAATCACCAAACGGGTTTTCGCCCAATACCCCAATAACCAATGGTTCCTGTTGGTTTGATAGGGCATCTTCAGGCCATTGAACAAACTGCGTAAAGTTGAAAAGAAAAGCTGCTTTAATCTTTGCCTCCCGGTCTGCATTGGTTTGGAATCCGGAAGAAAAAAGGCCTAGTACCAGTAAGAGTATTTTTATATCAGGGTGTATCATTGCTATTAAAAGTAACAAGTTATTTTGCCATAAATACTACGTGGTATTTCACGTGCAGAAGGCGATGAAGGGATAAATTCAGTATGGCGCTTATCCAGTAAATTTTGCGCAACGAGGTTCAACTCAACCGACCTGTATATTTTCCATCCGATCCTTGCATCCAGTCCGACATATTCAGAAACATATGGCTTTGGCAGATTACCTATATAACGTATAACAGTTCCAAATTCCAAATGCTGAGGTAATTTTATATTTGATTGTATAACCAACTGGTGTTGTGGATCGTTACTTTCAGCGCTCCCTCCGTTTAGGTCCTTACTGCCCTCCCTTACCCTCAGATTTTTATACAGATAAGTATACCCCCCTTTTAAATACCACCAGCTGGCGGGTTGGGTATTTAAGGCAAGCTCGATTCCACGCGTATTCCCTTTTACTCCATTTCCAAAAGTGATCGGGATCCCTAAAGGCGGAGTACCTGGTTCAGCACTACGTATGTTATCATAGACATTATAAAAAGCAGAAAGTGAAATAGATACATTTTTAAATGATCCGGATCTCCAACCAAGTTCATATGCCACCAATTCTTCAGACCGCAAACTATCATTTCCAGAAATAAGGGAAAGGTCAGGGGTAATCAATAAATAGAAGTCACGGTCAATTCGTGAAGGAGTTCTCATGGCACGAGAGACAGCCGCCCATATGGTATTGTTTTTTGCAGGCATCCATGCCAGCCTGCCATTGGGCTGAAATTCAAAACCAGTATAGCTATTATGCTCCAGTTTGGCCCCTAAGGTTAAATTTAACCGCTCTTTGAGCAGTTCGATTTCATCCTGAAGAAACGCACTGTAGAGATAAAGTGTTTTATGAGCCGGCAGAAAGGCGAACAATTGAAGATTTGTAACATTATGTTCCATTAGCCGTAAATTGGCTCCATATGTTATTCTGTGCATGTGCAGCTCGTTCCGGTTTTGCCAATCGAGGTCATAAGTTTTCAGGTCTTCAGTAAAACCGTTTCCAAAATCACGCAAGCGATGATCGTAATAAGCCTGCAATTGAAAACCCGATTTATCGGAAGCAGAGTGGTTCCACCGGGCTACCAAATTTTCCCCTTTTGCAGTAACTGATGTATCTCCTGCATCAGGATTGGGTGCGCCATCATACAAATTTCCCTGTAGAGATACCTTGTCCCTACCAGAAGCTATCCAATCCATTCGAAACCCGCCCTGCCCCATTTGCCAGTCATCACCAGCCTTGGAGCCGCTGGTGAGGAATGTACTACCCGATTTGAATCCTGTCCCATAAACCCGGTAAGATATTTTAGAATTTAATTGCCCACCATAGCGAAGACTGGCCAGGCCCGGCAGATTACTACCCACTGCAGCTTCAGCAAACAATCCTTTTGTATCCTTGCTGTTCCTTGTTATAATATTAATTACTCCATTTACGGCGTTGGCTCCCCATAAAGTTCCTCCTGGTCCGCTGATCACCTCTATCCTGTCGATATCCTCCAGAATAAAATTTTGTGCATCCCAGTACACCCCGGCATAAAGGGGCGTATACACGGTTCGCCCATCAACCAGTACCAGTAATTTGTTTGCAAGAACATTATTGAATCCCCGCGAGCTAATAGCCCATTGACTTGCATTTACCTGCGCCACCTGCAGGTTGGATGCAAGACGCAAAGCCTCCGGCAATGTTTTTACGCCAGAATTACGTATATCTTCCCTACTAATTACCTGTATGGCGGAGGCTACTTCCTTTAGTTTTTCCGGATACTTTGATACAGAAGTTACTTCAATATTCATAAGCTCTTTAAGACTCAAAGACTTCAGTTTATGCACAGTAAGGGTATCAGTTTCCTGAGAAAAAGCAGATTGGGATTGTAACACAAAGAAAAGAGCAAATAGTAAATGTAGAACAGGCTGGTATTTATATGATCGCATAGGCTAGATAATTTTGCGGAACACTTCTTTTATTGTTTTAACGGCAATAATTGAAACACTGTGCTTTCTACAGATAGTTGTGGGCTTAATATGGCATTTACAAATAATTGATGAAACCAGTAGAATATTTGCTAATTTATGAATAAAAAAATAACATTTTTAAAAGAAGCCTAAAGATAAGCACTGAAAGATAAAATGGCAATAAAGACTAAAGAATATTGATCTTAATTTTTTCGGTAGTGATAGCAACAAAAGATCTTCTGTAAGAGATACCAAAGCCGGAAGAATGGAAATATAGCAGCGCTATTGATTATTAAGGAGGCAAAGGGCTTTTAGAGATTATGATGCTAGATACTCTATCGGTATGATTCCAGGTCGCAAGTCATTGTACCGAACTTCTTTACACGATCTTTACCACAGTCTTCCGGCACGGCTACCACATGCTCCGTATCGCCGATACCTACACCGGCTGCATGCCGATTAACTAATGACATTTCTACAACGTCTTTTTGTTTCCTGGCTTTTGGGGCTTTCTTTTTCATAAATTTTTTAATTTTATGGTTTAAAATAAAAAGCTCTTTGCCTGGCAGCTTCACAAAAGTTAATCTTCTATCGAAACCTCTAACGGTTAATTTGAAACTTAAAGGGCTGACAGAACCAGACTACTAATTGAATTATTTTCAGTGAAAACAATGGTCTTACTGCAAAGAGCTTTTTTAATTAAATTGCAAAGCTAATATTACCAGTTGTTTTTAGCGAAACATCGGCGCGCCTATAGAGGGACTACTACAGAAGTAATCAATTTGTACAACTTTTTTAGATTCTCATCTTCATCAATAATCTCTGTAATTTTCGCTTCAGTATTTTTCAAATCTTTGTCAAGAGCTGCAAGTGAATTCTTTATCGTTTTGGATAACAGTTTTGCATTGGAAAATGAGCAGGAAAGGATCCGGTAACATCGCCGCGGACGTGATATTCGATAGAGGACGGTACACATTTTACTTGTAATATTTGTTTTTTTTGCTTAAAAACAAGAATTCTTTATTTTAGTCGGTCCGGGCTAAGCCAAAAAGTTGATATGAAAACAAAACTGATTACTTGCTTATTGCTTATCGCACAGTGCCTCACTTATGCACAGAAAAAGAATTCTGTACCAAATACCATTGTTGGTAAATGGGATGTATGGATACCTGGCGCTATTACTTATGTTCAGAAAGAGTCTAAGGTTTATCAGGTATACGAACCCGGTTCCGCCCTGAGTCAGCTTCAGATATTCTCTGACGGGAGCTATCAGTGGGGCAACAGTAAAAGCAAACTATCAGAGGTTAGGCCCTGGTATTCGGACGAAAACAAGCTCTATTTTCGCCTCAAGGATTTGCGCAATAATATCTACGACTTCTGGTATAAAGAAGCGACTGATGAATTGATCTTTCTATTTGGCGAAGTTGGCGGGCATGCGGCCACAGGCAGTCGGATCGGTGATCGGTTTGGTGGAAAGAAACTTTTAAAGGATTCCGAATCTGGAGCTAAAGATTTGTTGAGCAATCAGTCTGTTATTTCCAAATCACCTGGAAAGAATGTTGGCTTCAAGATAAATGATAAAGTGTTAGTGCTTTGGTCAGGAAGCTGGTACGAAGCACAGGTGTTAAAGTACAAAACACCAAAATATCTCGTTCGTTATAAAGGGTGGGGATCTCTTTATGATGAATGGGTGACCGTTGACAGGATCAGGAAAGAAGAACGATAGCCTGCTGCTGTTTAAATTGCAAATTCATCTTCCCATCAGAATTAGTAACAACAAACAGTCACACGTCTGGAGATTTGCGCCAGTCTGAGATCTAATAGAGTGGCAGGCTGAATTTTCCTTCTGTCACGGCAGAAGTTCCCGGACCATCGCCATCATTGTCATAAAAAGTGCCTGAAAAAGTACCAGTTACGTTTTTATCGGTAAGGCTGGTAATGGTGACCTGCAACCTTGGATTATTATCTTCTTGTAATCCGGCAGAGTACGTCTTTACGGGATCCTGATTGGCAGGCATGTAACCAGCTACTACTAAAAGATCTTCTGAATTAGGGCCGGGATCCATATAAGTACCGGTGCTGATTGCTTTATCTTTTTGGGTAACCTGGATATAAACAAATTCCGCAGAAATGGTGTCCTGGAAAGCAGTAAATGCTATTGAACTAAATTCGCCTTGTGTAAGCTTTACTGCCACTGATTTTGCCTGGAAGTTTTTTTGCACGCCATCCATTTTGAAGGAAATGTAAGAACTGGAATCCGGTTCATCTTTCTCTTTTTTGCAGGAAAAAAATAATAGGGCAGCGACACAAATAAGGGCAAATTGTAAAAGCGTCTTTTTCATAATAATTAATTTTGGTGAATATGAAACATAAATATACGAGTTTGCTAACGAAAAATAAATAACAGTTATTGTGTAAAATTTCTCCGGGTTATCTCTTACAAGCGAACATTCTGTAAAAATTAAAAGAATGGTTTCATGGTTTTTCTTTAGACCTTGTTGGTGTTGAGCGCGGACATGTGCTGGTGCTTCACCAACAAAACGAATAAAGCCAAACCCTAACTTTTAGTTTGAATGATGCAAACAATCATAATCAAAAAAGTTATGGAACCCGGGAAAGTATAAAGCGTTTATTATGGATAAACCCTACTGCTTTTCCATTACAACACTTGCCAGGACTATGTCAACCTTATGAAAAGTAACTCCCGATCCCGGAAAGAGGAGTCTCTTCAAACATTTATTTTACCGTAAGTAAATTTTTATGCCGTCAATTCCTTTTCCAGCTTAAGTGCTTTAGGAAATAAAATATTATTCTCTAAATGGAGGTGCTTGTGTAGATTGATTTCAAATTCTTTCAAAAGATGTAAGCTATCCTTAATCGAGCCATCAACACCATCTGGTAAAATATAATTCTGGCTTATCTCAGCTATCTTTTGAAACAGTTCACTTTGCTGGTAGTGTTCATGTGTCAACATATCTACAGGGCTTTCAACCGATTTGGTTGCGGGTGGTCTCACAAATTCTTTATTATTTTTTTTAGCATCCGCCATTTTCCTGATGAAGGGAAACAGGATCAGCTCTTCTTTTTTCTGATGCACAGCTATGCCGCCCGCTGCCGCATCAAAAAGCTTTTTAATTTCCGGGAGCCAGGGATGCCGTTTGGCGTAGTCCTGACACGCCTTTTCTAAAGCGGGTTTGATCACCTGTATTTGTTGATCTGCATACCGGTGATAGGTTTTTACGATGTACTCAGAAAGTGCATCCAACACCCAGGAGTTAAAATTGTCATCTTCTTCAGATGGGGACTCCTTCTTTTTTGCAATTTCATTTTTGAGCGTTTGCAAATCTATTTTATGTTCATCGGCCACCTCCTGGAGGCTTCGCTTGCCTTTATTGTAGTAATCAATCTTATGGCTTTCAAAAACGGGATAGGTACGGTAGTCCTCAGCCACAATCTGTCCTACCAGCTTTTTATCTATATTTTCCATGCGGGTAAATTTACAAAACAACTACTTATTCAGCTGGTAGCTTACTTTACCCATTTGGGAAAACTTTGTAACCCTACTGCCTGATGTTCCCGGAAATTATTGACATTTTACCGGATAATGAGGTTGATGAATTCTCTTTTCTATGGCAAATCCGGAATGATATCAGTTTCTTCTTTTTTTATTTTCTTCATTACAAAATATACCACGCATACAATTGCAATAAAAATGAGTACTGAAAGAATTTCCCATTTACCCAGGCTGGTAAACATCCACCCAATTGCTGCAATGCCAATCAATGGAACAGTCAAACCTCCGGGAATCTTAAATGTCTTCTCTGATGCTTGTTTCGTTTTTGTTCTCATTTTAATGGTTGACAAAATAACGGCCAGGTAAATGATTAAGATGGAAGCGCTGGCGAGGATGGCCATCTGTTTAAATCCACCTGAAACTGAAAATATAAAAATTAATGATGCATACACGATAATGGCTAAATATGGTGTAGCAAATTTAGGATGTACTTTGCCCATAAATTTTGGAAACAAACCGTCATTAGCGCCGGCAAAAAGTAAACGTGGTGTTGCTAATACATCCCCAAAAATATTTGTAAAACAAGAGAAGGCCGCCGTTAGTAAAAGTATAATACTGCCCACAGGCCCAACTATTTTTTCTGCAATTGCTGCGAGGGGCGCATCTTTTACCGCCATCATATTTGCACCTAAAATTCCCTGAGCAACCAATTGAAGAAGCAGGTAAAAAATAAGAATTAATAATCCAGCCAAAATAATTCCACGAGGGATGGTACGTTTAGGGTTTTTAATTTCTCCGCTCGATGTAAGTGCAGATTCGAAACCAAGGAAAGCAAAAAATAAAATGAGTGCAGTACTTCCGAATGTGCTTATTGTTGGTAAATGATCCCAATGCAGGTTAGTTAATTTTACATGGAAGAAGCCAAAAATGATAATTGCTACAAGAGGCAATAATTTTATTACTGTTACAAATTTTATAAAAGTGATACTCTGTTTTGTGCCACGAACATTCACTAAAATCATAAAGGCTAATAAAATGAAAAATAAAAGAGCTCTTAACCCTGGCTTTAAGAAAACGGGATAAATTACAGCAAGCGAATCTGCAAGAATATTCATTACAGCTGCATCACTTGCAAGGCAGAAAGCAAAAAAGAAAAGCCAACTGGTTATAAAACCGGCAAACCCGCCAAAAGCAGCTACTACATATGCATACGTGCCACCGCTGGTGGTAACCTTGCTGCCTATTTCTGCATAACAAAGCATTACACAGCCCAGCAGGATAGCACAAAAAACATAACAAAGCAGGCCATAAGTACCTAATTGCATTCCTACAATGGCCGGTAAAACAAAAATGCCCGCACCAATGGTGAAATTTAAAATAGTAAGAGCGAGCCCTGAAACTCCAATTACTCTTTGTAATCCTTCGTCCGTTTTTTTTATGAGCATGGCGGGCTGGTTTTTTTTATTCTTTTAAACTATGTTGCTAATTCAAAGCACTTTCATTTACTGGCTTACGAACCCAACATTACTAGTAAAAATTAATGAGAAAAAGGAAATTTGATTTAATGAAAAGCGATTTAAACCTATTTCGCCTTATGCGCTTCCATATCTATCTCAATCAGTTGTCCCGGGACAGCAAGGCCTTTTACTTCCAGCCAGGTTCCCGTAGGGAAATGTTTGGTATAGATGGTAGTTCTAACACCTAAAGCTTTTTCCATTGCAGCCATATCTGTTGTATAAATATTTTCCGCATAGACATCATCGAAAGTGTAGCCATAATGTTCCAGGATTTTCCCTAAATCGCTGTAGCAGTATTTTTTGGTAACGTCGCTCATGAAAGTCAGCTCTAACCCCGAACATTAGACCTTTGTTGGTGTTGAGCGCAGACATGTGCTGCTGCTTCACTAACCAAACGAATAAAGCCAAACCCTAACTTTTAGTTTGAATGATGCAAACAATCATACTCAAAAAAGTTATTGAACCCAGGAAAGTATAAACAGGGTAACCCCTACTGCTTTTCCATTACAAAAGTCGCCAGAACCATATCCACTTTATGATAAGTGATTCCCGACTCCTGGAAAGAGGAGTCTTTTGAAGCATTTTGTTTTATCGTAAGTAAATTACCACTCAAGGTATATCTTCCCCCGTTGGGTCCGGTTTGTATAGAACCATTTCCGGCTATACCTGATGCCAGGCTACCGTTTTGGAAATAGATAGAATCTGCGCCAATTAGCTTATAAGGTGCGGTAGAATTAATGGGAGGTATTTTAACATTAAAGGGGGTACTAAATGAATCCACAAACTGGTTATCCTGGTAGAAGGAAGCCCTTGCCATAGAGTTTACTTCATAGCTCAAACCGGTAGCGGAAAAACGGGAGCCATCAATTACAATAGTACCCGAATTATTGATGGTAGTATAATCCGAAACCGTAATTAATTTTCCGCCTTCGTTGTCGGTTAGGGTACTATTCGTTTTTGCCGACAGGGATTTCAGTTTATAAGTGCCCTGGATGCCGGCTGTGTCGGGGTTTGTATGGTCTTTACTACAGGAAACGAGTATCATCACAATGGACGATAACAGTAAGAGGAGATTCCTTTTCATGATTGTTTTTTTTAAGTAAATAAATGATTGTATTAGTTTTTAGGCAATTGTTTTGCATGTATGACAAGGGATACACTTTCAATCCATGGGGAGATAGTTTCAGTTCATAAATAACCTCATTGAAGCCGTCGGGGGCAACATTCAATAGTATCGGGTAAAATTGTAACCGGTATGGAATACCAGGGAACCGCATAAACAAAACTTTTTGTTTATTCTGTGGTGTAAGTGGTCCTTATGTAAAAAATTAAACAGTATTAGTAATGGAGGGAGAAACGCTGTTAATTAAAAACATTGATATGTAAATGTAAATATTTTGGTTAAAGAAAAAAATATTTATAGAGAAAAATTCTCATCCCGGGCATGATGAAGCAAATTTCAGGCAGCTCCTCATATAATAAAATAACAGGGAGGAGCGTTAAAGTTTTGACCATGCCTTCAAAGACTAACATACATAGTTCGGGGGTAGCACTCACCCATCATGCCTGCAAAAGAGCAAGGGAGCGCTTTAGCTGGAATCCTTCTACATTAGAAAGAATGTCAGGCAGGGCGTTTGAACTGGGTTTAAAAAGAAAAAACACCGGGGGGCGTCTCAAAAAATATTTAGATGGGTTATGGGACAATCATAAAGAGGCCAATAATCTAAGGCTCTATGGTGAAACCTTATTTGTTTTTTCCAATCACCTGCTTATTACAATCTGGCACCTGCCACCTGAACTACGCCCTTTGGCAAAAGTATTTCGCTCTAAAATTGAGAAGTCTAAGCATCCGGATACCTAAAACCATTTTTCTAAGTGAACTTTTAATCAATTATCTTTTATGATGCAATTTCTTAAATGAAATACGGCTTAAGTATAGCTCAGGTATGGAATAGATCATGATTTCGATTTTACGGATTTGTTGAAAAATAATCGGAGCGGCCTTCCCCCAGAACTGCCTTAGCGTGATCTGGCAGATCCCCAACCTTTACAGATAATATAATACATAACTTTAATATAAAGTATGACTATGCAGGATTTTATTCCGTCATTTGTATAGTTTTTAGGATTACTCAGACTCAACTCATATAGCAGGCTTCCCTATGTCTTCCCTATGGCTTCCCTATGGCTTAAGTATGGAGAGTGTATGACAACTACTGTATGAAACGAATGTGCATTTACCAAAAAGACATTAATTCTCTTCCCTGAAATATACTTTGTAATAATTCATATTCCTTTTTTCATCGAATCCCTTTTCTATCAGCTCATTATTGCCATGAATGTAAATATGAAAATTGGTATCCAGTTTTAAAACACTTTTGTAGTTCCTCGCCTGCTTCTTTACCGCCTGGGAAGAGATGGGGAAAGTATCGGCAATCTCCGTTTCATATTCCTGCTCATAATTCTTTTTGTATTCTTTAAAAGAATCAATCCCTTTTGCATCCCCGATTACTTCATTGGAAAACTCATCGATATCAAAGGCATCTTTTTCTTTAAAATAATTCATAGAGCGGTTAAGCATGTCTATCTTCTGCGCCCGTGTAATATCATACACGTCATCCAGCTTTTGGGTAACAAAGTCTTTATAAATGCTCAGCGTATTACTCGTCTGGTTATAATTATCGTTTCTTATGGTCAGTTTTAAAAACTCATCTATCCAGTAAACGGCCTCACTTCCCTTGTTGGTATGGTCCATTACCGCTACTTTATAGCCTTCTTCTTTTTCCGTATTAAAAATTAAGCAGCCTTTATCCAGCTTTTTAATGTTAATGGCTTCCTGCTCGTATTGTATGTCAAATCCGTCTTTATCAGGATACACTTTTAAATACGTTTCTTTTGATTCCGATTTAAAAATGCCGAGCGCATCAAAGAGTTCGCCGTCAATCTGCACGCCGGTAAAATAAACTACATAGAGCTCGCCGGATTTTATTTTGGGATGATTGGATACTTCATATAAATGCCTTGTTATCTGCTCCGAATTTTCATGAAATGTTTCGGGCTCCGCAAATATTTTCTCTGCGAAATGATATACTTCATTCAATTGCAAATCACTCGTTGGATGCGATAGCCGGTAAATCTCATTTACTTTTTCAAAAGGATTTAAAAAATATTGAAGCAATATTTGATTGAGCGTATCATCTTCTATGGTAAATGGCTGCGCCGACAATTTATACTTTTCATCCAGTAATTTATTGCCCGGCTGATGAATAGAAAGGGTATTTAAAACGGCTTCGAAATAAGAGATCATATATTTTCTATAAAAAAGCAATCATACGATTATCAGCCCGTTTATTCAAATAAAAAATGGGTACCATGCGAGGCCGCAGACAATTCTGGCAGGCCATGAAATCATCCTGTTATAGCTTATTGCCTTCTTTGGGGAAAACGATGGAAGGCTTAAAAGATTTGGCTTCTTCAAAGTCCATTTGTGCATACGAAACAATGATCACCACATCACCAACGGTACCTTTTCTTGCAGCAGGGCCGTTTAAGCAAACAACACCGCTGCCTCTTGGACCTTTAATAAGATACGTTTCGAGGCGTTCGCCATTGTTCGCATTCACAACGGTTATCTTTTCATTCTCAATGAAATTAGCGGCATCCATCAGGTCTTCATCCAAAGTAAGGCTGCCTATATAACTCAGGTTGGCTTCGGTAATTACTGCTCTGTGAACTTTTGATTTTAATATCTCTATTTGCATTTTGCAAAATTATAATTATTGTTCTTATTTTTTATTATAAGTGTTTTAGGATACGTTTTTTAATACTATAGATGGTTGAATGTAACAGAAAAATTAACACATACCATTAAAAAACCGAAAGCATCAGGTGATTCACTATCTATAAAATTGCTGATGTTCAATTTCTTCTTTGACAATGTCGGGTACCAGAAACCGGATAGATTTATTTTGCCGGATCATCTCACGGATATGTGTACTTGAAATTTGCAGAAGGGGTGCGTTGAGTACTTTTATATTTTCCGTAATCATTTCCGGTTTCACTTGGAATCCCGGCCTCTCATAAATATAAATGTGATACTGCTTTAAGAGCACTTCATAGTTTTTCCACTTTTTGATATTACTAAACGCATCACTCCCCATAATAACTGCAAACTGGTGTTGAGGATATTTATCGGATAAGTAGGTAAGGGTATCAATAGTATAAGAAGGTTTTGGTAATTTAAATTCTATATTGGAAGAGCGCAATTTCTTTTCCCCTTCAATAGCAAGATCCACCAAATGCTTACGATGGTTTTCGTTTATTAAAGAATTACTTTTTTTTAAAGGGTTCTGAGGAGAAATCACCAACCAAACCTGGTCTAATTCAGTATAATTAGATAAGTAGTTCGCAATAATTAAATGGCCTATATGGACAGGATTAAAAGAACCAAAATATAATCCAATTTTCACCTAATATATTGGTTTTGGGTCAGTTACGATGCTTTCTACTATTATCTGGGCGGCTTCATCCAGTCTTAGGCTTAGTGAATAACCTGCAACGAGAATATATATAGGACCACCCAAGGGCGCCCTTTTCCAAACGGTTACATCCTCGCCTGGCAAACAACCCATTTCCATTAATTTCAAAACAATATCGTCACTTATGAATGACTTAATTTTTACTTTTGTGCCTGATTTTACTTGCGCTAGATTCATTAGGGTAAATTTATCATTCACTACGAGATAACAATTTCGATTTTAGAAAAAAAAACATGTGGGAACAATTTCATTTAACAACAACCAGGTCTCTTTTACATTAAAAGACAAACTCTTACTAAAATCCTTTCTACCTATAATTTTTAAGGAAGAAGGATATGAATTCAAATCCGTTTCTTATATATTCTGTTCAGATGAATACTTATTGAAGTTAAATCAAAAATATCTGAAACACGATACTTACACAGATATTCTCACCTTCACCCTCTCAGGCACTTCGTTGCCCATTATTTCAGAAATTTATATAAGCATAGACAGGGTCCGGGAGAATGCCCAGGAATTGAACATTAATTTCTCAGACGAGCTTCATAGGGTCATGATTCATGGAATCCTACATCTCTGCGGCTACTCTGATCACACTCCCAGGCTAAAAGCAGAAATCCATAAAAAGGAAGATCATTATTTGCCACTCCTGCGTTCCACGTGAAACATTAAATTTTCACAATCCTATTTGTTTCACGTGAAACAAATTCCTTCAACCTTTTCTATTTTGGTACTTTTGCAGTATGTTTTCAGAATATGATGTAATTGTTGTGGGTGCTGGTCATGCAGGTTGCGAAGCCGCTGCGGCTGCCGCCAATCTGGGTAGCAAAACCCTTCTTGTAACCATGAATATGCAGAATATGGCTCAAATGAGCTGTAATCCCGCTATGGGAGGAATTGCTAAGGGTCAGATTCTGCGGGAAATAGACGCTCTGGGTGGCTATTCCGGAATCGTTACTGATGAAACCATGATTCAATACCGCATGCTAAACAGAAGCAAGGGTCCGGCGATGTGGAGTCCCCGCGCCCAAAGCGACCGCATGTTATTTTCCTGGAAATGGCGGTTAATGCTCGAAAACACTCCCAATCTTGACTTTTATCAGGATGCAGTAGTGGGTCTCACAAAATCAGGGGACAAGATCACAGGTGTAATAACCTCTTTAGGGCATAACATCATTGCAAAATCGGTGGTTTTGACAAATGGTACTTTTCTCAACGGGCTTATTCATATTGGGTTAAAACAATCAAAAGGCGGAAGGATTGCTGAAAAGCCCTCCACAGGCATAACCGAGCAATTGGTGGAATGGGGCTTTGAAAGTGATCGTCTCAAAACAGGTACGCCGGCGAGGGTAGATGGCCGCTCTTTGGACTATTCAAAAATGGAAGAGCAAAAAGGTGATGAAGCCATTTTAGGATTTTCATTTACAGATACTAAAAAACCATTAAAACAAAAAAGTTGCTGGATCACCTACACCAATCCAGAGGTTCATGATATTTTACGAACCGGCTTTAGCGAAAGCCCTATGTTTCAGGGAAGGATTCATGGAGTTGGGCCGCGGTATTGCCCCAGCATTGAGGATAAAATAAACAGGTTTGCCACACGCGATCGCCACCAGATATTTGTGGAGCCGGAGGGATGGGAAACTATTGAAGTATATGTAAATGGTTTCTCCTCGTCATTACCGGAAGAAGTGCAATACAAGGCGCTGAAAAAAATACCGGGCTTTGAAAATTGTAAAATATTCCGCCCGGGGTATGCTATAGAATATGACTATTTCCCGCCCACTCAGCTCAGGTTTTCATTAGAAACCAAGTTGGTAAAGAATCTGTTCTTTGCCGGACAAATTAATGGTACCACAGGATATGAAGAAGCTGCCTGCCAGGGAATTATTGCCGGTATTAATGCGCATCAGGCGCACAATAATAAAGAAGCTTTTGTATTAAAAAGAAATGAAGCCTACATCGGGGTTCTTATAGACGATTTGATTAACAAAGGGACTGATGAGCCTTATAGAATGTTTACCAGCCGTGCTGAATATAGAACTCTATTAAGGCAGGATAATGCCGATTTAAGATTAACGGAAAAAAGCTATCGGATTGGCCTCGCCTCGCAGGAAAGAATGGAAAAAGTAAAGAGCAAGAAAGAGGAAATAACTCAAATTATAGAAGCTCTTAAACAAACAAAATTTGACGTAGATGAGATCAATCCTTTTCTGTCAGAATCAAACTCATCTCCCATTTCTCAAAAAATAAAAGCTTCCCAGGTTTTGTTACGGCCCGGAATTAATTTGGATGATATGCTAAATGCCATCCCTTCTTTGAAAACCCAATTGAGTCAATTTTCAAAAGAGGCACTCGGGCAGGCAGAGATTCAAATAAAGTATGAGGTATATCTTCATAAAGAAGAAGAAATGGTAGCCAAAATGAGTGGCCTTGAGAACCAGGTAATCCCTGATAGTTTTAATTATGAAAATATTTCTTCTCTATCGAATGAGGCAAGACAAAAATTTAAAAAAATACGCCCCCAAACCCTGGGCCAGGCAAGTCGTATCAGCGGAGTAAACCCCAGCGATGTACAGATCCTCATGGTCTTTATGGGAAGGTAATTTCTTCGTCTATGTATAACCGTTATAAAATAAAAATGGAACTAAATTTAAAACCAGATTCGGATAAACAACAAGTATTTCAGGAAGTAAAAAACTTTCTTGAAAAAAATGATTTTAAAATTATTAATTGTGATGAAACCCGCCCCTGGGGTGGATTTTACGTGATTGATGAATCGCAATCTCAAAAGTTTATTGATCACTTTTTTTCGGATGTCCCCCAGGCCAATCAACAATCCTTTGGAAAAATAAGCCCGAAAATTCTTATTGTAGAAAGTAGCAAAAGGCTTAGCTGGCAATATCATCATCGCCGGGCTGAGGTATGGAAAGTAATCGCCGGCGAGGTGGGAGTCGTTATCAGTGATACAGACAAAGAAACATCCCTGCAAACAAAAAAAGTGAATGACATTATCATCTTAAAGCAAGGGGAGCGGCATCGCTTAATTGGAACTAATCAGTGGGGAGTCATTGCTGAGATCTGGCAACATACCGATATTAATAATCCCAGCAATGAAGAAGACATTGAGAGGGTCCAGGATGATTTTGGGAGGTAACGTTTTTTACCTCCTACCTCAAAAAGTCATGATACAAAAAACCCCAACATTGCTGTCAGGGCCTTTGTGGTGTGGGGCGGGATTGAACCGCCGACACAAGGATTTTCAGTCCTTTGCTCTACCAACTGAGCTACCGCACCGGTTAATTGGGCGGCAAAAATAGAATTATTCACGTAAAATAAAAATTCAATTTTTGCCTTTGCCTAATTCCCATATTCACACAGGAATTTTATGCGCATAATTTTTAATTGTTCCATGGTATAGTTGCCATCAGAAAGCTCCTCGCGGGCAATATCAAGACTTGAAGTTTGGCAGCCTTTAAAATAATCTATGATCTCTTCTCTCTCATATTCTTCCACTAAATCTTCTATGGCATAATCGAGATTTAATTTAGTACCACTTGCTACAATAGTTTCCATCTCTTCCAAAAGTTCATCAAGCTTGAGCGTTCTGTTTTTAGCAATGGTTTCCAGTGGCATTTTCTTATCTACATTCTGAATAATGAAAATCTTGTTGCTGTTCTTATTAACCACGCTTTTCATTACAAAATCATCGGGCTTTTCTATGTCATTTTCTGCCACATACTTTTCGATAAGATTGACAAAGGGCCTTCCAAACTTCAATGCTTTTCCTGTGCTTACTCCCTGGCATTTTTCCAATTCCTTCAAAGTGGTGGGATAAAGCGTAGCCATATCATTCAAACTATTTTCAAGAAATAAAACAAACGGAGGCAGATTACGCTTCTTAGCTTCCGATTGGCGGAGTTCTTTTAATAATTCAAACAGCTTATTATCTATAGTTGCTGCCTCTTCCGAATCAGTTGTTTCCTCGTCCTCATCGCCATCCGTTTCATAGATATGGTTTAAGGCAATTTTGAAAGACACTGGCTTTTTCAAAAAAGCTTCCCCTTGCTTTGTAATCTTTAAAACCCCATAATCTTCAATATCTTTTTGAATATAATTCTCAAGTATCATTTGCCTTATCAAAGAATTCCAAAAATGCTCATCATTACCTTTCCCTGTTCCAAAAACAGCTTTTTCTTCATGTCGGTACATCTTTATCTGCGAATTCAGTTTTCCTACAATAACCGGTATCATATAAGTGATAGGAAAACGTTCTTCTAAGGCACGTATCGCTTTTAAAGCAATCAGGGCCTGGGGTTTTGCTTCAATGAGTTCCCTGGGGTTTTTGCAATTATCACATTTGCCTCCACAATTGTCAATGGTATAGCTTTCGCCAAAATAATTCAACAACATCTTTCTGCGGCACACTGCGCTTTCAGAATAAGCCACGGTTTCATTGATTAACTGGGCGCCTATTTCCCTTTCAGTTAACGATTTATCACGCATTAAATGTTCCAGCTTAGCCACATCTTTATGTGAATAATAAAGGAGGCATTTCCCTTCAAGCCCGTCCCTGCCGGCTCTGCCGGTTTCCTGGTAATAATTTTCTATAGATTTCGGAATGTTATAATGAATCACAAAACGAATATCCGGCTTGTCAATTCCCATTCCAAACGCAATAGTAGCCACTATTACCTGTATATCTTCTCCCAAGAATTGATCTTGCCTTTTTGCTCTTAATTTAGAATCAAGCCCGGCATGATAAGCCACCGCTTTAATTCCGTTGGCCATCAACATCTGAGCAAGCTCTTCCGTGGTTTTCCGGTTGAGTGTATAAATAATGCCGCTCTTGCCTTTATTGTGAGAAATAAACTTTACAATACTCTTTACGGCCAGGTCTTTCTTCACTTTCGGCACTACCTCATAATAAAGATTGGGCCTGTTAAAAGAAGAAATGAATATTTTAGGATCACGCAGCCCGAGATTTTTTACAATATCGCTCTGTACTTTAGGAGTAGCTGTAGCCGTTAAAGCTATTACCGGTATCTTTTCGTTGATCTGGTCCATTATTTCCCGCAATCTGCGATACTCCGGTCTGAAATCATGGCCCCATTCGCTAATGCAATGGGCTTCGTCAACGGCAAAAAAGGATATTTTTAAATCTTTAAAAAAATCAACATTTTCTTCTTTGGTCAATGTTTCTGGCGCTACATACAGGAGTTTGGTAGCTCCCGAGAGTAAATCATCCTTTACTATTTTCTGCTGTCCTTTGTTGAGGGTGCTGTTCAAAAAATGGGCAATATTATCGGTGCTGCTGTAACCACGAACCAAATCCACCTGGTTTTTCATTAACGCAATAAGAGGAGAAACAACGATGGCGCACCCGTCACTGATAATTGCCGGTAGCTGGTAGCAAAGACTTTTGCCACCGCCTGTAGGCATTATTACAAAAGTATCTTTACCCGCTAAAAGGTTGTTGATGATTTCCTCCTGGGGTTCTTTAAAGGCTTTAAATCCAAAATGTTTGTGAAGTTGTTTAAGAAGTAATCCTGAACCAACCGGCTTTTCATTTTTAGATAAAGAAGGTTTGGATTTGGATTTGGATGGTTTTGTTATAGGCATGATTTTCTATTCTTGCTCTGCTTTTTTTAAGGGTTCCAAAGTTAATTGAATTGAATTTTAAAACAGGTCGTTAAAAAAATTTTTTAACATTATGGCGTTTTTTTATCACTCAAGCGTGTTAAGTTACGAAATATTTAGTGAGATTAAGAAAATTGTTTGCTTTGCCCAACCATTCATTTAAAGTAGGTTTGCATCCTGTTTTAAAGAAATCGTATACTTTGGTACCCTTTCCCATTAACCGTATTGCTTCTAAATGAAAAATAAAATCATTGACATAGCCAAACGCACCATTGAAAGGGAAGCCATTTCTATCAATGAGCTTATTCCATTCATCAACAGCGATTTTGAAAAAGCAGTTCATCATATTCACAAGTGCAAAGGCCGGATTGTAATAAGCGGGGTTGGCAAAAGCGCCATTGTTGCGCAAAAAATCGTAGCATCTTTAAACAGTACCGGAACCCCTTCGTTATTCATGCATGCCGCTGATGCCATTCATGGCGACATTGGAATGATGCAGCAAAATGATGTGGTAATGGTGATAAGTAAAAGTGGCGACAGTCCTGAAATAAAAGTGCTGGTTCCGATAATAAAAAATTTTAAAAATACACTTATTGCTATATGTGGCAATATGCAAAGCTATTTGGCAAAATGTGCTGACATCGTTTTAAATACTACTGTTTCGGAAGAAGCCAGCCCTAATAATCTTGCTCCCACAAGCAGTACCACAGCCCAAATAGTAATGGGCGATGCGCTGGCAGTTTGTCTTATGGATTTAAGAGGTTTCGGCCCTGATGATTTTGCAAAATTTCATCCTGGTGGAACACTGGGAAAAAAATTATATTTACACGTTGCCGATCTGTTCATTAATAACGAAAAACCATTTGTAAGTGCCGGAAGTGTATTAAAAGAAGTAATTATTGAGATTACAAAAAAGCGTTTAGGTGTAACCGTTGTACTTGATGACAATCAAAAATTAATGGGCATTATCACCGATGGTGATTTAAGGAGAATGTTGGAAAAGGATATGTACAAAGCAGATGTAAAAGCCAGAGATATAATGACGATAAATCCAAAAACTATTGATAGCAACGAGCTGGCGGTTACAGCACTTGACCTCATGCGCAAGAATAATATTACGCAACTGGTGGTTACACAAAACGATATTTATGTAGGTATTATACATTTGCACGATCTTGTGCGTGAAGGAATCATTTAATCTTTTTAGGAATGAATAGAAATAATTACGTAGCTATAATGGCGGGGGGCATTGGAAGCAGGTTTTGGCCGGTAAGCCGACTGAATCTCCCCAAACAATTTCTTGATATTCTGAACGTAGGCAAAACCTTAATACAGGCTACTTATGAACGCTTTGCACAATTTATTCCGCCCGAAAATATTTATGTAGTTACTGCCATTCAATACAAGGATATTGTTGCCAGGCAATTGCCCTTATTAAATCCTGAAAATATAGTTTGCGAGCCATCACGCAAAAATACCGCACCCTGCATTGCCTATATCTCTTATAAACTTCAGCAACTGAATCCTGAAAGCAATTTAATTTGCGCCCCCGCAGATCACCTGATCCTGGACAATACTTCATTTATAAAAGTAAGCCTTGAGGCCCTTGGTTTTACCAAAAAGAATAATGCACTGGTTACCTTGGGTATTAAACCCTTTCAGCCCAATACCGGCTACGGTTACATACAATATGAAGAGCATGCCATCAGCGATAACATTTATAAAGTAAAAACATTTACAGAAAAACCAGACCTGGAACTGGCCAAAACATTTATAACAAGCGGGGATTTTTTATGGAACGCCGGCATCTTTGTCTGGAAAACAAAAAGTATCATTTCTGCTTTTGAAAAATATCTTCCGGAAACTCATGAACTTTTTGATGGCGCCAAAAAAGTAATGAATACGGAAAAAGAAGCTGATGCCATAGAGCTGATTTATCCTTTGTGTGTAAACATTTCCATTGACTATGGCATCCTCGAAAAAGCGGATAACGTGTATGTGATTCCTTCCACTTTTGGATGGAGCGACCTGGGAACATGGGGCAGCGCTTATGAAAATCTTGAAAAGGATTATATGGAAAATGCAGTTGCGGCAGATAATGTGATTTTGTTTGATTCTACAAAAAACGTAGTGCATTCCAATGGAGAAAAATTAATTCTTCTACAAGGCCTCGATGATTTTATTGTAGTGGATACCAAAGACGCTTTATTGGTTTGCAAAAAAGATAAGGAACAGCATATTAAAGAATACCTCGCAGAAATAAGAAGAAATAAAGGAGATAAATATTTATAAATAAATATGCCTTTTATTCAAAGTAAATTACCTGATACCGGAGAAACCATTTTTACTAAAATGAGCGCGTTGGCGCAGCAACACAAGGCTATTAATCTTGGCCAGGGATTCCCCGATTTTGAAATGAATGAAGTGTTGGTGGAGTTGGTAAATAAAGCAATGCGAGACGGCCATAATCAATATGCACATAGAAACGGCTTATTTGCCCTGAGAGAAATTATTGCTGAAAAAGTTTTGTCTTTGTACAAAAACAAAATAGATCCTGCCACAGAAATTTGCATCACACCCGGAGCTACTTATGGCATTTATACGGCACTTACCACCACACTGAATCGTGGCGATGAGGTAATTGTTTTCGAACCGGCTTATGATAGTTATCTTCCATCAATAAAAATTAACGGAGCCATTCCGGTTTTAATTCCTCTTATTTACCCGGATTATAAAATAGATTGGAACCAGGTAAAAGAAAAGATTACCCCAGCCACTAAAATGATTATGTTGAATTCTCCGCATAATCCTACCGGCAGTTTACTTGATAAGAATGATATGGAAGAGTTGCAAAAAATTGTAACAGGCACAAACATTTTCATTCTAAGTGACGAGGTTTATGAACATATCGTATTTGATGTCAGGCAGCATGAAAGTATTTTAAAATATCCTGACCTTTTTCAGCGCAGCTTTGTTACTTTTTCCTTTGGAAAAGTTTACCATTGCACCGGTTGGAAAACGGGATACTGTATAGCACCAGAGCCATTAATGAAAGAGTTTTTGAAACTGCATCAATACAATTGCTTTTGTTGCTTTTCGCCTGTACAATATGCGCTGGCAAAATTTCTTGAAGATAAAAATGAATACTTATCACTGGGCAATTTTCTCCAAAAGAAAAGAGATTATTTCAAAGAAATGATGAAGCCAACAAGATTCAAACCAGTTGCATCTCATGGAAGTTATTTTCAATTGTACGACTATTCCCGGTTAAGCAACGAAAC
>DATCWN010000035.1:0-19566 GCA_036566285.1 Hanamia sp. | reverse complement strand
TTATGGTTGCGGGCAACGGGCTCTACATTGGTTTCTCAATTGGTTGACAGTTATATTGTTTTGTTCATTGCGTTCATCGGTTTGTTTTCATGGCAATTGATTCTGGCGGTGGGCATTATGAATTATCTGTACAAATTTACGATGGCTATCGTGCTCACACCTGTCATTTATTTTATAGAAAAAAGGATAGAAAAATATGTGGGGCACGAAACGGCCATACAAATGAAAAAGGCTGCAATGGGCGATAACACTGCATTTGAGAATATTCCTACCGCAGGATAATTATCCATTTCTAAATCACCGAATCACTAGCCCGATTTTAAAAAATAGCTCTCAGAGAAGCTCTTCCTGTATGCACAGTCGGATTGCTGCCGGGTTTTCTTCCTTCATATTGAAGATTCATTTCAATATTACCGGCGATTTTCTTAGTGAGTTCAATATTCCATAAATAATTTTTCCCGGGCAATAAACCATCTAATAAAATATAGCCTACAGTACTATTGGGGTTTCCTTTGTAACTAATGTTGTTGAAAGAAAATCTTCCATTGATGGTGCCACTGGAAAGAACATTGTATTTTACTTCCGCAGCAAGTGCATTATTGATGGCCTTCTCCATTAAATCAATTTTGTTTTTCTTTTGATCATGAGTATAAATAAGACTTAACCGAAAGTCGCTTTTATAAATGTAACTTATTGATGGTTCTGCTGAAACTTCATCTACCTGGTAATTTCTGTTGGCAAAAGAGGGAGTGGTTAATTGATTGCGAATAAATTTATTGGTAAAAGAAGTGGCAATGGAGCGGTTTAAATTCCATCTTCCTTTTAAGGTGAGATCACGAAGTGAATTACTTTCAAAACCATAGTTCAAAAGTGATTTGGTGTTGTTTAAACGATGGGTAACATCCAATCCCCATATAGAACTTGTGCGGTTAAAATAAATGGTGTTCGATAAAAAGGAATACAAAGTTATCAGCGAAGTATCATTTAATTTTTTGCTAAACGGATTGAATTCAAATAAGCCGGCCGAAATATTTTTTTTGTTGATCTGCAAAGATGAAGTGGTGCTGAATCTTCCCATAAATTTCAACAGCTCATTAGAATTAGTTTTAGAAATTAAGGAGCGTGGGTTCAGGCTAAGGTTGTAATTAAACTGGATGTAATTGGCTTTTACATATTCATTGGTGGGAGTAAAAACCCTGATCCATTTTTTTTGATCCTGAAAGACAGCCACTTCAAATTCGTTGAGTTGGGGTATGCCGTCGTTGTTATAATCGTTCCATGTGTAATACCCCTGCCCTGCCGGCACTTCCAGATAAGTGTATTCTCTTTTTTGTTCCTGTCCCGAACCCAGCTCATATAAAATACTTCCCGTTACAAATCCTTTCCATTCATTGATCGCATACTCCGCCCTACCCAACAGGCTTTCATCACTTTGTTGATTGGAAAATCCTTTATTAATTACATTCAGTTTTCTATAAGTAACATTAAATTTAAAAAGATGATTTTCATTTTTTAATAACTCGGTAGTCAGACTTACATTCTGGCTTCTGTCTCCTGTTATTAATTTTTTTTGAAAAGGAATTTTATCTTCTCTTGTGAAATAAGTAACGCCCCACCGGTTTAATTTTGATTCATCAGATTTTAAATAAGCCTGCCATAAATTAAATCCAAAACTTGTTGGCATTAGAGTATCATAAATCTTATTAAGCTGCTGATTATTTTCAGAAGAGTATCCTCCGCCAATTTTTAAATTTTTTAATCCTTTAAAGGTTCTGTACAAATCAATAGATGGCCTTATAAAATTACCTTTTTGTTCCGGGCTGTTGATGGCGGTGATATAAAATTTGTTAGTAAAATGCCAACCTTTTATATCCATTATGTTCTCAATTGAATTTCGGATGCCATTATATTTATCACTGCGCTGGTAATTGGTAAATTGATATTTTACAAAATTATTTTGTTGATCACTTAATTGTAATGAAGCGTTGATTAAATTTTCTGTAGCTGCTGGTACTAAAAAAGGAAGGCCCCAATCACGATTAAATTCCACATTGCGCAAGGTCTCCAACGGTTTAAATTTATCCTGAACGAACTCATAGCCTATCGCGGTTTGTAAAACAATTCCCTTCTTACTATTTTTTAAAATAGCATGCTGCATCACGTAATCCAGTTTTGCCGCCACACCTTTATTCTCATCTTTATCTTTTGAAGAAAAAGTATTTACATCATAATCGCTCAAAGCCATTTCTGCTTTTATAAAAGATTTCTCATTAAAAAAATATTGTGCTGCTGTTGTAATAACCTGATGTTTTTTAGGAGTAATCAAAAGGATAACAGGCGCCCAGTCGCCCTGTTTTACACCATTTACAGGCATTACCCATTGAAATACCCTTCCATTGGCATTGCCTGAAACCGGCGTATAATCTCCTCTTCCCGCACCCACGTTGGTGAAGGAAAGATTGTATAATGTATCACTTTTATTTACAGAATAAACATAAATGGTATCGTGAATTCCATTGTATAAAGTGTCCATTTTTTTGTAAAGAATTTTATTCACAGAAAATGTATCCATTACAGCATTGGGATAAGTGGCGCTGTCAATGTTATTCCCGATACCAGCCAGAAATTGTTTTTGTTCTGAACTAAGCGTTTGATTGATAGAAGAATTTTTAGCATCGGCATTAGTGTAAGCGCCGATACTTAGTTTCAGTTTGTTATTGATGTTGACTTCATCATTGGCATAAAGCATTGAGTTGAGAAAATTTCTGTCTGAATATTCAAACTCCACTTGTATTCTGCTATCTTTTGTAATTAAGCGTTTAACCATAAACGTTAGTTCAGCAGTATTATAATCAATAATGTAATCCTGGTCTTCGCCTCTTGTCATTAACTGGCCATCAATATATACCCTTTCCGTTCCTGCGAGCACGGCAAAATAAAGTTCATTATTTGCCCCATAAAGCCGGTATGGACCTTGATTTCCTTCTAAAGGAGTGATTACATTCCGTGTAAATTTCCCTTTGGCAATGGCACCACTTGCAAGGAAAGAATTGGTGCTATTTTTACTTATTTTGTTATCAGTTTGAAATGAAGCGCCTTGTAATCTTTTATAAAAATTCAAAAAATAATTCTGGCTTTGCCTGATGTCAATATCACCAAAATTAGCCTGCCAGCCTTTCTTTTTTATTTGCATAAATATACGGTCAAAGTCCCTGATGTCTTGTGTGTTTCCCTGTGGCTGAATGGGGATATTGTTATCACTAATGGCAGCGGTAAGTTCCAGGCTATCACCAATAAATCCATTGAGCTGAAGATTCAAAGTAGAGTTCACCACCGCATCCTGGTTGTTGCCAAATGAAATGCCACGGCCAAAACTTCCGTTATAATTGATATTGCCAAAATCAATTACTTTATTTTGAAACTGGTTGTTATTAAAAATAAAGGGCTTTTCGGAGGTAAAATTAAAACGAATACTATCATAATTAAAATGCCTCGTAACTGAATTTAATTTGTATGGAAATACCCGGTAAGAAATTAAAACACTATCCGGCAAATTATTTGCTTTCCAAACGATTAATGCATTTACGTAATCCACATCGTAAGCTTCCGGAGAAATGCCACTGACGCTAATTGTATTGGGCAAAATACTGTTACTGTCTAGCTGAAGCGGATTGATTTTGGTAGAAATCATTTTGCTTCTGAGATTGGAAAGCGATCCGGGTTTTTGTTGAGAAAAGCCCTCAGCAAAAAATAGTAAACAAAGAATAAAGAGGTATAGTCTTTCAGGTGCCAAGCAGTACGATTTTACAAAGCACTAAAATTAGGATTTATTGACAGAAAGAAGTGCAGGAGGCTGTGGTTAAACTTCAGGCATTCATTTTTTTGTCCTCACAACGGCTACAAGCATTTTCTTTTTTAAGTAACCTCCAAATTTCTGCTTTAGATCCTCTTCATATTATTCGCAGAATCGTCCAATACGCCGCAATCAATGCAATGGTTGCAGAGAGCGGATAAACAATTGCTTTTTTATACCATGATTTTTTTCCAAAAGGAATAATGAAGAATAAAAAGGCGAGCGTTATAATAATTATCTGCCCTATTTCAACTCCCGCATTGAATGAGAAGATAGAAGTGAAAAATTGATTCCGTGGTAAGCCTATTTCGTTCAATGCGCTGGCAAAGCCCATTCCATGTACTAAGCCAAACATAAATACGACCGCCACACGCCACACTTTTAATTCGTTAATTAAAATATTTTCAATGGCTACAAACATGATAGATAAAGCAATTAGTGGCTCTACAATATCTGCCGGAAGGGTAATAATTCCTTTCATACTAAGTGCAAGGGTAATTGTGTGGGCAACAGTAAATGCTGTTGCCTGCCACAAAATTGTTTTGAATTTTGTATTCAGCAGGCATAAACTGATCACAAATAAAATATGGTCGTAGCCAAGTGGAACAATATGCGCTACACCCATTTTAAAGTAGAACCAGACTACATCATTTACAGGAGCTTTTTCAAGCGCATAATTGATGGTATGCGAAAATGCGAAAAGTGGTAAAGTAAGGCAAATACAAATAAGGAACGGCTTATAATTTATTTCGTTGCGCTGCACCATAAAAATCTTTATAGGGTTTTCAACACATTCCCGCTTTCTGTTTTTAGCTCCGGGTCAATATTGGGATTATTTCTTAATGCTTCCTGTAAAGTTGATTTTGCTAATTCCTTTTGATTGGTGTTTGCATAAATAAGCCCGGCATGGCACAATAACACAGGATTCTTGCAATTGGTTTTAAGCGCCGCTTTTACAAACGGCAGCGCTTTATTATACGCTTTCATTTTATAATAAACCCAGGCAACTGTTTCATTAACATCAATATTTTCCGGTCTTCTGTCGTATTCTATAAGTGCATGTTTCAATGCATTCTTAGTATCGCTTTTTAAAAGATACGCATACGCCAATTCACGATCAGCATAGTGGCCAATACGCTCATCCTGCTCTCCTTTTTTACTATCCTTATTCATTTCTTCAATAGTATTTTGTAAAAGACTATCCGCTTTTTTTGCATCCCCATTCATCCTGTACAACTGTGATAATTGTTCCTGAAGGGCATAATCATTTATTAGCGCAGCAGCTTTTTCATAAAAAGAAATAGCCTTTGGATAATTGTTGTTTGCAATAGCAATATGACCCAGTCCTGCGGTAGCATAAGCATAGCCAGGACGCTCATTCAGTGCAATTGTATAATGCATTTCAGCCCTTTTGATATCTCCGGTATTTTCGTATAGCCGAGCTAGTTGTATACGTGTCCATTCTGTAGGTTCGTCGCCTGCGCCACCGGCTTCCACAGCGAGTTTCATTGCCTCAATAGCGCCGGGATAATCTCCGTGAATTTCACGCAGGTACGATATGCGTGCGTAAGAGCGAATGTCCGGCCTTATAGAATCCATCTTATCCGAGTTTTCTACAGCCAGTTTATAATTACCCATCTCTACATTGCCGTCAACCAGCAATCCATAAACTAAAGCATTATAGGGATTAATTGTTTGTGCTTTTTCAGCAACAGCAAGCCCTTCTGCAAAATGATGCTGAGACATGTAGAGCAAAGCTTTTAAGGTAAGCGCTTCAAAATTGCCAGGCTCATTATCAAGTATCCCATTGATATATTTCATGGCTGCTGCATCATAATACATATAGTTGCCGGTAATTCTTCCTTCCTGTATATATAAGCTGGCTAAGGCTATGGCCGCTTTGGTGTCTTTTGTATTGTATTGTAATTTATCAATAAGTTGTTGAGCGATAGTTTTAGTTTGTTGCCATTCAACAGTATTGGCAGCTATGCTTTTTCTTTCTATAAGCGGGTAAGTGGCATTTCTTAATTTCGACTGACGGATACTATAACGGATAACCACAAACGCAGATACGGAAAAGAAGAATACAATGAGTAAGATATAAACCGTTTTCTTTTTCATAAAAAAATTATTGGTCATTATTGGTCATTGAATATCATGGAAAATAAGCCCACAGCATTTACTGAGGGCTTATTGTTGAGTGAATGAAAAATTATTCCTTAACGACTTTAAGCGATTGCTTGCTGCCACCATCTTTATTTCCTGAAATAAAATAAGAGCCTTTAGCCATGCCATCTGCATTCCAATGCGTGGTATAAGTTCCTGCTTCTACTTTTCTATTTACCAACACTTTCAGCGGCCTGCCGGCGGCATCATAAAGCATGATAGTAACCTTTGAGGGCACTGCCACATGATAGCGTAAAGTATTGCTGTTACCTATAGGATTGGGTGAGGTTGTTATTTCAATACCCGGAGAGGCTAAACCAAGTGGTTGCATAGATGATGGGCCATTACTTTTAATAGAAACTTTTGTTTCTGTGGAAGGAATTGTGCATGTACAATTGTGTGTTCCCGACCAGGGCGTTTGTACAAATGGAAATGTAGTTTTAAAAATAGTATCATTTGCATTTACGCCGGTGTTATAAGTTAACACACTTAAAAGATTAGGTGTTACCGGGCTTCCACCGGGTACAAAATCATCATACCATAAGCCAAGGGCAGCCAGCACAACCCCACCAACCGCCTGTAATTCTATCCGGGTCACATCATCTTCCAGCCTTCTCCCATTAGGGAATCCATCCATATTGGGAATAAACTCAAGATCTGTATTTGAATTAAATCTTGGATCAGTTAATCCTAAAACGCAAGTCTGTATAAGGCCATCCGAATTGAAGTCAGTGGAGGAACGGTCAGTAACCGGTACCGCCATATTGAGGCGTAACATATCACCACCATTCGGTAAAAAATTATTAATGAATGGCTTGCCTTTAGCCAATGGGTTTCCACCTTTCCCTGTAGCCAACTGGTATGGGCTTAGATTAGGAACACCTGTATTAAAGATGGGGTATAGATCAACTGAGCGTGGGGAGCCGGGAGCCGGTAATAATAAGCTTCCAAAAATTGCATCATCTAAAGCGGTGCCTGTAACTGCAGTGGTACCTTTCAGTGGATACAATCCATTATGCGTATTTCCAAAATCAAAGGCTCCCAGGGAATTTCTTTGTATTCTTAAAGCAGCAAATGCAGGAATGGCGCCACCAAACTGCGAATCATCCATATACAACGCGAGTTCAGGATTGTAAAAGAATTTTCCAAAGATGCTCAGTTTCGCAAGGTCCTGGTAAGGCGTTAAACTATTCCAGTAATCTTTGTAACCAATAGGTACAACGACCTCATTCGTTAATGGCATTCCCAATCTTGAAACCTGTACCCAGCGGCCAAAATTAGATTCTGTACCATTACCATTTAAAGTCCTTATCTGTTGCCTGCTGGCTGATGCCCAGACGCCAATTACGTAATCAGGATCTAAAATATTTGCTGCTTTTTTTAATGATTTGTGATCTTTCTGTAAAGTAGAAATATCAATTTCCAACGCAATGGTAGAAACGTTTTTACACTTCAAAGCATCTTCAGAATGAGTAAGTCCGGTTCGTGGCGCATCTCCCAGGTCAAAAATACCACCGAGGTCAACAAAGAAAGGATCATCTGCAGTGCCCGCAAAAACCCTCTCACCTGTGCTGGTAGTGGCAATAGCATTTTCTATAAGCGAATTATAATCGGGTGCATTTAAACCTACAGGAGAGCTTATAGATCTTTCCCCGATGTTGTAAGGAGGTACGATTCCATTTTTAAGGATGGTTGTAAAGTGTTTATGATCGTAATCTTTTAACCAGTCCCAGTCTAAGCCCTTTGCTAAATCAGCACCAGATAAAACCCTTTCCCATCTTCTGCCTCCATTGGTACTTCTCTCTAAGGTGTAGGTAGTTTTCAGATTTTCTTTCCCCAATCTTACGTTGAAAAAAGTAGTAGGGTCTTCATTTTTTTTGTGGAAAGTAAAACGATAAACAATATCATCACCGTTTGTATTAACATCATTATCAATGTGAATTTCGTACCGCACATTTTCTCCAAATGAATAATAATTGGGGCCGCCATTAGGCAACTGTCCCGGAATGTAGTTAGCGATGATTATAATTTTTTCAGGATTTACGGGACTTTTAAAGACATACAAATCCGTGTTGTCAGCCAAAGGATCATTGGCAATCATGGGCGCTTCGCGGTGGCTCGACGACATTAGTATAATGGAAAATACAGATACGGCAGCCACTGCGGCAATGGCTTTAAACCTATTAACAGTAGAAACTTTTTTCATTTTTTAAATTTTTAATGTTAAGAAATAAAGTGTACAGGCAGCTACTTCATAGGAAAATGAGAGTGTAAATTCCAGATGGCAAAGAGGTTTTTATTTTTTGCGAACATGGATATCAGTAATCCATTATCTATAGGTTGAGAGGGTTGAGATAGCTTTTATATACTATGGGTCGCGAGGTAATTGAATGCAGAAATAAAAAAAATGTGATAATTAATTTTAAGAGTTATTGGAGAAATTGATAACTACTTACGAGAGTTTGCTTCATACAATCTTACAAGCTATAAATTTTTAGATCTTTTGTTGAAACACAAAAATTACTTTCCACAATTTCTATACCAATGCCCTTAAAATAAAGGCGCTTTACTATACCTTAATTTAGCACCTTCTTTCCCACGTAATTTTGGTAAAATATTCTTTTTGAATTATTTTTTTCGAATAAAATCCAAGGTTAATAAGATGAGTATGTAATTACCCCAAGGTTATATTTTTCTACAAAATTTAAAAAAAATAAAGCGGATTATTCTTACAATATCAGGGCAGCACGGTTTTACAAAGCACTAAAATTAGAATAAATAATACAGAAAAACTGGAGAAGTTCTCAGGTAATTTTATTGCTCCTTCGGTAAAACTTTTATTTAACTGACGCCTTCAGTTCTTTTAAATTTTTAAAAAAATCAGGATATGATTTTTTTACAGCGTCTGCGCTTTCAATAATTGTATTGCCTTTGGCGCTTAAAGCTGCAACAGCGCATGCCATCGCAATACGATGATCATTATGCGATGAAACTTTTGCCCCTTTAATTTCTTTGCCGCCATGTATGGCCATTACATCGCCATTCAATTCTATTGGCACATTCATTTTTTTAAATTCATCTCTTAACGTTAATGCCCTGTTGCTCTCTTTATGAAGAAGCCGGTTCACCCCTTTAATGGTGGTGGTTCCTTTACAATATGCAGCTAACGCAACCAATGGAGGAAAGAGATCAGGGCAATGTGTTGCATCAAAATTAAATGCTTTTAACTGGTCTTTTTTTACAGTGATCTCGTCTTTATGAATATGCACCATTGCGCCACAATCATAAAGCGCCTCCATAATATTTTTATCTCCCTGGGAAGAATTTAAATTGGTTCTGGTTAAAATAATTTCTCCTGAAATGGCGCCTGCTACTAATAAAAAAGCCGCATTGCTCCAATCGCCTTCTACGGTATATTTGATGCTATGCGCAGGTGCCGGTTCCCGCGGGTGAAGTGTAAAAGTTTCGTAATTTTCATTACTTACCTGAAATCCAAAATGTTTCAAAACGGAAACAGTAAGATCTATGTAAGGGCGGCTCTGCAAATTTTCAACCTTTATACTAACGGGAGCTGTACACGCTTTTGCATAAGCAAAAAGTAATCCTGTCAAAAATTGAGAACTCATAGAGCCATCTACTTTAATATTTTTGGGTTGCAAAGGGCCACGGAGCGTTATCGGAAGCTTCCCCTGGTTTGAATGAATCTCTACACCCAGTGTAGGAAGCGTTTCATCAAAAAAATTCATGGGCCTTTTTAGAATACTTCCCTCACCGGTGAAGGTGATATCATAATTAAATAAAGCGGCAATGGGCGCAAACATGCGCATAGACAAACCGCTTTCACCACAATTAACGAGTATATTTTTTTCTGTAAACGCCGAACGAAAAATATAATCTGACGAAGTAACCGCCATTTTATCACTTACCTTATTGATGGTAGCACCGAGTTTGGTGATGATATTCATGGCCGCCTGCTCATCGTTGCTGTTACCAAAATTATCAATGATAGTAGTGCCTGGTGTCAGCAAAGCCGCCGCGCAAGCCCGCTGCATGCTGCTTTTGGAAGGAGGTACTTTTATTTTACCAGAGATTGCTGAGGGGGAGATTGTTATGGTCACAGATGAATTAAGAATTAAAAATTAAGAATTAAGTTTAAAACATTTCATAAAAAATGTCTTGCAAATCGTGTAAAGGGATCTTTTTTATGGAAGCTTTGCCTATTGTATCTAATACCACAAAGCTCATTTCATTTCCGGATCTTTTCTTATCATGCAAAAGAATATTCCATGTCTTTTCTTTATCAAAATCCAGCGAAACAGGCAATCCATATTTAGAAAGTAAATGGCTTATACGCGAGGTTTTTTCTTTAGAAAAATCATTTAATTTTTCTGAAATCATACATGCGGCCATCATACCAATACTTATTGCTTTACCATGCGAAAGCCCGCTAATGTTTTCAATGGCGTGCCCAAAAGTATGTCCGAAATTCAGCAGCTTTCTTTCTCCGGTTTCATGTTCATCACTGGCAACAACGTTGTATTTAATGCCCACATTTTTTTCAATCAATCTGCCAATAAGATCATTCGTTAATCGGAATTTTTCAAGGGATTCTTTTTCAAGAAAACCAAACATCTCCTCATCTTTGATGCAAGCGTGTTTTATAATTTCTGCAAAACCACTGATCCATTCTTCTTCGGGCAAAGTTGTTAGAAAAGAAAAATCGTACAATAAAAATTCAGGATGATTAATAACACCCACCAGGTTTTTATAAACCCCAACGTCTATTCCATTCTTGCCTCCTATGGAAGCATCAACCATTGCCAAAATACTTGTTGGGGCAAAGCCAAACTTAACACCCCGCATATAAACCGAAGCCACATAGCCGGTAATATCAGTAACCACTCCCCCACCAACACCCACTATAAAAGTTTTTCTATCTGCCTGCAATTCTATTAACTGACGTATAACTTCATCTGCTGCTTTTTGGTTTTTGAATGCCTCTCCTGCTTTTAATAAAATGGTTTTTCTTGAAATAAATTTTTCAGGATGAGCTTTAAAAATATTTTCATCAGTGATAAAGATGGTATTTTCTTTTTCCACTAAATTATCAAGCATGGAAAATTGCGCACCAAAAAAACATTCAATTGTTTTTCCTGAAAATTGATATTTCTTACCTGTAATTTCTTTACTAATCATTCATTATTTTATTTTGGTGACTAATGCTTTCCATGTGAACGGCATCAAAATATTTTGTGATAAAATCTTTGCTTAATCCTAACAACTCTCCTTTTTTAAAAGCCTTAGCCAGTATTTCATTCCAGCGATTGGTTTGCAATATGGTAATGTTATTGTCTTTTTTATAAGCGCCAATTTTATCAGCGATTTTCATGCGTTGCCCAATCAATGCAAGCAATTCATCATCCACCTGGTTTATGCGTTCTCTAAGTGTGGCCAACGCCGTTACGAATTCTTTTTCGTCCGTATTTTCAATGCGCCAGATTAAATTACCAAGCATTTCTGAAAGTATCTCAGGCGTAATTTGTTGTTTGGCATCGCTCCAGGCATCGTCAGGATGCAAATGCGTTTCAATCATCAGCCCTCCAAAATCAAGGTCAATACTTTTTTGCGCAATGGATTGTAGTCCTGTCCTGTTGCCGCATATATGCGATGGATCACAGATGAGCAGCATGTCCGGAAATCTTCTTTTCATTTCAATTGGCAAATGCCACATCGGTGCATTCCGGTATTCCGTATTCCCATAATTAGAAAAGCCGCGGTGAATCATTCCAATATTTTTCACACCCACTTTTTGCAAGCGTTCAATACCGCCACACCACAATTCCAGGTCAGGATTAATCGGATTTTTTATTAGCACGGGAATATCTACACCGCGAAGTGCGTCGCAAACTTCCTGAACACTGAAAGGATTTACTGTAGTCCGCGCGCCAATCCAAAGAATGTCCACATCAAACTGCAATGCATTTTCGACATGTTTCGCTGTTGCCACTTCTACTGCCACCGGCAATCCTGAAATCTTTTTTGCCTGGGCCAGCCACGGCAATCCTTTTACGCCAATTCCTTCAAACATTCCGGGCTTGGTTCTTGGCTTCCAGATGCCCGCACGGAGCGCATCTACCTTTCCTGTTTTAGCAAGGCTGGTGGCGGTTTCTATCACCTGCTCCTCAGTTTCAGCGCTACATGGGCCGCTGATAATTAATGGACGTTTGTTCCATATTTCCATTACTGTTTCTTTCATGGTTTTTGTTTCTGTTTGCATTGATTTAATTTTTATTATTGGATTTGTATTTGTTTTTTATTTTAAAATTCTCTTTATTTTATTTGAATTCTGAATAAGTTCAGTGAGGTATTTATAATTTTCTTTTTCCAAACAGCTTTTAAATTTTCGCAATTGTGAAATATGTTCGTTTAAAACATCCAAAACATTTTCACGATTCTGTTGAAAAATAGGTACCCACATTTCAGGATTACTTTTCGCAAGACGCACTGTGCTTTCGAAACCACCGCTTGCCATTCCAAAAATAGCTTCTTCTTCTTTTTCTTTTTCAAGCACTGTATTAGCCAACGCAAAAGAAGTAATGTGTGAAATATGGCTCACATAAGCGGCGTGTACATCATGTGCCGCAGCATTCATATACAACAGATTCATTCCAAGCGCGCGATATAAATTTTCAGCCAGGTCAAGAGCATCTAAATCACTGTTTTCCTTATTACAAATAACTACTGCATTCCCCTTAAAAGCACCTGCCACAGCAGCTTGTGGGCCACTGAATTCCGTTCCCCACATAGGGTGTGTGGCTACAAACCGGTTCCTGTTTTTACTTTTTTTAGCAGCTTCACAAATTGCATTTTTTGTAGAGCCAAGGTCCATTACAATTTGTTGATCTACTTTATCGAGAATAGAAACGATCATCTTCTCAGCGGTATTTACAGGTACTGCAAGAATGATGAGACCCGATTTTAAAATAGCTTCATCCAATTCATTGATTTCATCTACCAATCCAAGTTTAATGGCATCCCCGGCATGTTGAGGACTGCTCTCCACACCAAATATTTTTTGTGCAATATTCTTTTCTTTCAGGGCTATTGCCATTGAGCCACCAATTAAACCTGTGCCTATTATTGTTACATTCATAATTCTTAATTCATAATTCTTTCAATCGCTTCTTTAATTTTCTCTTCGCTCACGCATAAACTTACCCTCACATATTTATCGCCCGCGTTTCCAAAAATTCCTCCGGGAGTAATAAACACATTGTAATCATTTAAAACTTTATCACTCAATTCGAAACCATTTTTAAAATCTTCCGGTACTTCCGCCCAAACAAACAACCCGGCCTGGCCTTCATCAAAAGAACAATTGAGTGAATGCAATAATTCAAAAACTTTTTTTCTTCTTTTTTTATAAACTTCATTCAGAGATTCATACCAATCGCCTTCAAGCTGCAAAGCCTTTGCTGCCGCAAGTTGTAAGGGTAAAAACATACCACTGTCCATATTGCTCTTGAACCGGATCACTTCATTGATGCGCTCTTTTGCTCCTGATAAAAAACCAATTCTCCATCCGGCCATATTGTGGCTTTTGCTCAAAGAATTTAATTCAATGGCCACATCCATTGCGCCCTCAACGCTTAATAAACTCATGGGGGCATCATTCAAAATAAAACTATAAGGATTATCATGGCAGATAAGAATATCATGTTTTTGGGCAAAAGCAATCAGTGCAGTAAACATTTCTTTTGCAGGCAACTGCCCCGTAGGCATGTGTGGATAGTTCACAAACATCAATTTGACCTTTGATAAATCTTCTTTTTCTAATTCTTCAAAATCAGGAAACCAGTTGTTTTCTTTTTTTAGCGTGTAAGTATGAACGTTAGCCCCCGCAATCGAAGCTGCACTTTTGTAAGTAGGGTATCCTGGATCAGGAATCAGCACCGAATCTCCCGGATTGATGTAGGTCATGCACACATGCATAATTCCTTCTTTACTTCCAATTAAAGGAAGGATCTCTGAATCGGGATTTAGTGTTACGTCATACCATTTTTTATACCATTCAGCAATAGCTTTTCTTAAAACCGGGCTTCCTTTATAATTCTGATATCCGTGGTTATTGGGCTTCAAGGCTTCTTCCTGTAAAGTCTTTATTACATCAGGATGCGGAGGAAGATCAGGACTTCCTATACCCAAACTGATTACCTTTTTCCCCGCCTTATTCATATCATCAATCTGCCTTAATTTTTTCGAAAAATAATATTCTTCAATTCCATTTAACCGGGATGAAACACCTCCTATTTCACTGAAGAGAGATTTATTATTTGCAATTTCTTTTTCCATTTATTTATTTCTTTTTCATTAAGCACTTTGATTTATTTATTAGCTCCTTCTGAATTGGGGTTCGTGTTTTTCCCATTTTTATAAACGCCATATACTTTAGTATCCACAGTAAAAGGTTTTATGCTCTCCAGCATACTGTTGAGCTGATCAAGACTGGTAAATTCGCAATCGGCATGAAAAGAATATTTCCAATCGCTTCCCGGAATAGGCATGGATTGAAGCTTACTTAAATTTACATCGCATTCAGAAATCTTTGTAAGCACTCTTGCCAGGCTACCTTTTGAATGATCGGTGTGAAAAATAAAAGAAGCTTTGTCTGCATTAAGCACTTCTTCACAACTATCAGCATTTTGCAAAATCCAAAACCGGGTGTAATTATTTTTTTCTGTATGAATATTGGACGAAAGAATCCTTAATTGAAAAAGATCAGCGGCAAGTTCCCCGGCAATGGCGGCTATATGCTTGCTTTTATTTTGCTGAATTAATTTTGCGCTAAGCGCTGTATCTTCTGTTGCCACTAATTTCCAATCATATTTTTCCAGAAACTCAATGCATTGCAAAAGCGCCATAGGATGTGAGTGTACTTCCTTAATATCTTCAAGATTTACCCACGGGTTCACCAAAAGATTTTGATCTATCTGAAGATAAATCTCTCCAACGATTTTTAAATTACTTTTTTGTAAGAGGTTGTAATTGGGTAAAATGCTTCCTGCAATGGAATTCTCAATCGCCATAACGCCACCATCACTTTTGTTTTCGTTTGCGGCAATGTTTACTACCTCCCTAAAGTTGGAACAGCAAATGACTTCCACTTCATTTCCAAAAAATTTACGTGCGGCTGCCTGGTGGAAACTTCCTTCAAACCCTTGTATGGCTAATTTTTTATTCATAGTAAAAACAAAAATCCCGGCTTTCTTTGCCGGGATTCTTTTATAGTTATCTGTTTATTTCAGTTTTAACAAAGGCATCCCGGACTATTTCTAAAATAGAAGCTAAAATAAAACCAGGTATTTGCTTTTGTGATCGTCATTATTTTCCAAAAGTAAGATACAATATGAAAACTGCAAATTAAATTTTGTTTTTTTTTAAAACTTTTTTTTACAAATCGGAAAAATATACAAAAGTGAAACTAATTTTTTGTGTGCAATTAGAAATTATTGAGGCGTAAAAAAACCGTTTCTTTAATAGAAACGGCTCTTTAGATTGCCAGCCAAAATAAAATAATTTATGGCAAATAATACATCGCTATATTATTATTTTGCAGAGTCTGTGGTTGTAGCACTTGCTGAATCAGTTGCAGCAGGAGCAGTAATAGCAGCAGAATCAGTAACTACAGGAGCAACAGCGGCTGAATCAGTAACTACAGTAGTAGAATCAGTAGTAGCCTCAGTGCTTGAAGTACCATTGTTACAAGCTACAAAAAATGCTGCCACTGCGAAAACCAGAAATAATTTTTTCATTTGTTTAATTTTTAAGATTTTTTGAAATTAATTACATCTTTATACCCGGTTTAAAAAAAGGTAACCCATTTAGAAAAAACTTTTTTGGGTATTTATTTTGGGTTACTTTTCCATCTTTTAAGTATTAATATTAGTCGGGTGAAAATATATGATGAAGAAAAAGTATTGTTAGAAGGGTTAGCCACCAATGATACCAGTGCTATTGAAACCATTTATCGTGAAAACTATGCTGCCATACAGGCTTACATAGTCAAGAATAACGGTTATCCGGATGATGCGAGAGACATTTTTCAGGAAGCAATGATTGTTCTTTTTGAGAAAGCAAAATCGGATTCTTTTATTTTAAGTTGCCAGATAAAAACGTATTTATATTCCGTTTGCAGAAGGCTATGGTTAAAAAAACTTCAGAAACAAAGCCGTTATAATCCTTCTATTGAAATGATTCAGGAGACAGTACCGGTGGAGGATGAAATAGAATCACATGAAAAAAGAAATGTTGATTTCTTATTAATGGAAAATGCATTGGCAAAGATTGGTGAGCCTTGCAAAAGTTTATTGGAAGCATTCTATATTGAAAAAAAATCAATGCCGGAGATTGCTTCTTCATTTGGATATACCAATGCTGATAATGCTAAAACCCAGAAATATAAATGCCTGGTGAGGTTAAAAAAAATATTCTTCTCTCAATATAAAAACACGGATTGATTATGGACGAAAATATTCTTTTAGATGCGATTGAAAGATACCGGAAAGGAGAAATGCCTGATCAGGAAAAAACTCTTTTTGAGGAACTAAGAAAAAGTAATCCTGAAATAGACCAGGTGGTTGTTGAACATACTTTTTTCCTTAGCGAACTGGAAAGAATGAGCGATATAAAAAATCTGAAACATAGCCTTCACGAGGTAGAAAGCAAATTGCTAAACGAGGGATTTATCTCTCGCCATACAGAGAAAACCAAAGCAAAGGTCATTTATTTATGGAACCGCTATCGCAGGACTATTGCAGTAGCAGCCTGCATAGCGGGCTTAGTTTCTATTTCTACCGCCACTTTCGTTTCCTTCTATTCTGAAAACAAAAAGGTTGCTGTAATTACCCCTTTGGTAGATAATAAATTGAACCAGTTTGAACACAAACTCAATCAAATAGAAGACAAACTGAATGATGCAACAGCAATTCCCAATAAACCAAAATTTGAAGCCAACTTTCGCGCTACGGGTTTTTTGGTAGATGGCAAAGGATATATCATTACCAATGCGCATGTAGTTAATAATGCAAAAAATTTAATTGTTGAAAATAAAAAAGGAGACCAGTTTTCTGCAAAAGCTGTTTATTCTAATCCTTTAAATGACCTGGCTATTTTAAAAATTACAGATACTTCTTTTAAGAAAGTAAATGGATTGCCTTACACATTTTCGAAATCATCCACCGAACTTGCGGAGTCTATTTTTACTTTAGGTTACCCGCGTGAAGAGGTGGTGTATGGTGAAGGATATTTAAGCGCCGAGTCGGGCTACTTTGGAGACACCAGTTCTTATCAGATAAGTATTTCTGTCAACCCCGGCAACAGCGGTGGGCCGGTTATCAATAGGAATGGTGAAGTAATTGGTATCATCAGTAGTAAAGAAACGAATGCCGATGGGGTCGTGTTCGCTATAAGATCTAAAAATATTTATAACGCTCTCAAAGAAGTAAAGAAAGACCAGGATATAACTATCAAACTTTCTTCTGTAAATACTTTAAGAGGATTAAACCGCGTTCAGCAAATAAAAAAACTTGAAGATTTTGTTTATAAGGTTAAGGGGAATTGAGAATTAAGAATTAAAAAATAAAGTACCAACAAAAAATCCATGCTCAGTTTATCTGAACATGGATTTTTGTTTTACGAAATTTACGGTATCAGCATTAATTCAAAATTTATAATTAATGCAAGCTTAGCTCAGCTCCCATATATTCTCCGTGTATTCTCCTTTTTTAACCAATTCGCGAATACTCTCTTTTACAAAAGGCGCATCCTCTTTATAAGTAACTCCGAACCACTGTGCAAGAGTAGGAATTACTTTTATTTCTCCTTTACCTTCATGAAGAAAAGCATCACCAATCAAGGGAATAAAAAATTCTGCCTTGGGGTTGTTTACATTTTCTTCTAAAAATTTCTTGAATAATTTTTGAATGAAGTCAAAAACGTTGGGATCAAATCCCCAGAAATTCATGCTGACGGGTGTAGCCGGTGGTACCGCTACTTTCAATGAATTTTCTATGTAATATATTTTATCTTCTTCAGGGAAAATTTTAGTTCGCTCTACAATGCTTACCAGATTATTATCCTCATCTACCTGGCAAACGCCGCGGCTAACCGTTCCATTTTTTGAAAGTGTTTTGGAAAGTTCATAACCAATAATGCAATATTTTTTTGGAGTAACTTCTGTTGTCAAAAATTTTACGGCTTTGTCAAATGCATCTCTTCCATAAAAATCATCCGCGTTAATAACAGCAAAGGGTTCGTTGATTACTTCTTTGGCGCATAAGACTGCATGTGCGGTACCCCACGGTTTGGTACGTTCCGCAGGTACCTGAAACCCATCAAGAAAGGAATCCATTTCCTGCATCACATATTCTGTTTCTATTTTGCCTTTTAATTTTGGTTCAAATAAATCTTTAAACTCCTGGGCAAAACTTTCACGGATAATAAAAACAATTTTTCCAAATCCACTGCTTATCGCATCAAGAATAGAATAGTCAATAATCGTTTCTCCGGATGGCCCAAAAGAGTCCATTTGTTTAATGCCGCCATAGCGGCTTCCCATGCCTGCCGCCAAAATCAAAAGTGTAGGTTTCATCTTTAATAATTATGTTTTAAATAAAATTTGCTTAATTGCATTGCCGCGAAAATAAGCAAGAAAGTTTTATGCCACAACCGTTTCTGAATCAACTGTCGGAAGATATCCTTTTTAAAAGGCCGACTATTTGTGTAATTAAAGATGACGTAGCCAAAGAAAAAAATATTGAAATTTTTATGCTGAGGCTGGATGAAATTCATCCTGTTATTTCCGGAAATAAAATTTTTAAGCTGTATTATTTTTTAGAAGAAGCAAAAAAAACATCGCATAAAACGGTAATTACTTTTGGAGGCGCCTATTCCAATCATCTTGCTGCCACTGCATTTGCTTGTAAAAAGATGGGCTTGAAAAGTATAGGTTTCGTACGTGGTGAAAAACCCAAAGTTCTTTCTTCCACTCTTTTATTCTGCATAGAGCAAGAGATGCAATTGGAATTTATAAACCGCGCTTCTTTTAAAAAAATAAAAGAGAACCCTTTCCTTTTCTCTTTACGAGAAAAACATGGAGAACATATTTTAATTCCTGAAGGAGGTTTTTCTATAATGGGCGCCAAAGGTGCCGCATTAATTACTCAGTTTTTTAAAGACCAATCGTTTACACATGTTTGCCTCGCTGTAGGTACGGCTACCACCTTTGCCGGAATTATTAATGGGTCTGAAAATGCGACGGAAATTATTGGTTTCAGTGTTTTAAAAAACTTAAATGATATAAAAGAAAGATTGAGTGAATTAAAAGTAAACCCAGGCAGGGAATTTTCTTTTATTAATGATTATCATTTCGGCGGCTACGCAAAAAGAACAAGCGATTTAATTTCTTTCATGAATGATTTTTATACACAACATGCCATCCCATTGGATTTCGTTTATACCGGAAAAATGATGTACGGCGTTTTTGATTT
>DATCWN010000441.1:0-13424 GCA_036566285.1 Hanamia sp. | reverse complement strand
CAGTAATATTCTTGGCAATCCTGTACAGCGCGAAAGTCTTTATTGTATTCGGTGCGGCGCTTGTTTAAATGTCTGCCCGGTTTATAAAAACATCGGAGGCCATGCTTATGGCACCACTTACACAGGTCCGATAGGAAGCGTTATCACACCAAATTTATCAGGGCTTGAAGAATATAAACATTTAAGTTTTGCTTCTTCATTATGCGGCGCCTGCACAGAAGTTTGCCCCGTGAAAATAAATATTCATGAACTATTACTTGTAAATCGCAACGAAAGTGTAGAGCAGGAAATGACTTCTTTCTCCGAAAAAATGGCATGGAAAGTTTGGAAATTAACTTCCCTAAAAAGAGGCCTGATGAATAAAGGAAACGGTGGCTTAAAAACTAAAGTGATAAACACTTTATTCAAAGACTGGAACAAACACCACGTGCCGCTTGAGTTTAGCAAGAAAACATTTAATGAAATGTGGAAGGAAAGGGAAGGTTTAAAATAATAATGAATTGCCTCCTTTTTTAGTGATAATATTCCCCGGAAGGAACTTTGAACAACCTCGCTTGTTGAAATTTATTAAATGCTGTATAATCTTCTGAATGCGTCCCTATCCAGTTTTGATATGCCGCTAAGTTTTGAGCAGCGCCAAATATCCATTGATTATATGCTGGAAATAATCCTAACTCCAGCAATTGCTCATGGAGTTCAAAAAGTTTAAAAGGAATTTTATCTTCGTAATCTTTATTCCAGTCAAGAATAAAACGGGTTCTTATCATGGTTAGTGTTTCTGAATTAATCCCTTTTAGTACCACGCTGTTTTGTTTGTTCATGGTGGTTAAAAAAGCCAGCTCAAATTTATTTTTACTTTTGAAATCCTGGAGCAGGTTCGATTCTGCAAAAAGTTTTTTGTACCCGTCCAACAACACATTTTTTATTTCTGCGGTGCGTGAGGAGTTAGATTCAATATTGATAAATATTTCTCCGTAAATGAGACTCCATATTTTATCTCTTGTAAGGAAATAATATTTGCTGGCATTATAATAATTATTGGCGTAAGAGGGATCAACTTCAATACCTTTTTCCCACAGTTTGATGGCAGAATAATCCTGGCTCCCCCAAAGTAATTCGCCATAATCATTATAAATCGGCCCGCTTTTAGGGAAATTTTTGAGGGCATTTTTATATAACTTTTCAGCTTCTTTTGGCTGTCCCATTGCTTTATAAATCATTCCCGCAATCTGAAAGCCCTGGTCATCGGCATTGTCTTTTTCCAAAAATGGTTTTATAACGTTGATTCCTTTTTCATTTTCTTTTTGAAGATAATAATCAAAAGCAAGGTCTTTGGCAATTTCAATATTGTTGGGCGCTTGTTCCAATGCCCTTACTAAAATAAGGGAAGCATTGGCATAATCGCCCTGGCGCATGAATGCTCTTGCATTTTCATGAAGGCTTTTCACCTCTTCCTGTTGCGCAAAAACATTCATTGAAAAAATAAAGAAGGCTGCCGCAAATAAAATTTTTTTCATCGGGTAAAGATAAAATACTTTACTTCTGAAAATCTTTATAAAAAACTAAATTCTACCGCAGGGATCTAAATTAAAAATAGAAAGATCATAAAAAAGAATTGTGCATCCTGTCGGAATTCCTAATCATCCCGGCAATTTTTATTACTTTACGCACTTATTTTTATTACATGCAGACTGCTTCCAAAAAAGTTATTAACGGATGGGCTATGTACGATTGGGCCAATTCCGTTTACAGCCTGGTAATTACCACTACTTTTTTCCCCATTTATTATACTGAAATGACAATGGCTGCGCCATTCAACGGTGAGGTTCATTTTTTCGGAAGAACCTTTGTGAACACGGCCCTTTACAACTATGCACTGGCTTTTACTTACCTGATAGTTGCCATCACACTACCTGCAATGTCTTCAATCGCGGATTATAAAGGAAACAAGAAAAAATTTATGCAGGCGTTTTGTACTCTCGGCGCAGTGGCGTGTAGTGGCTTGTATTTTTTTACACCCGAAAATTTTGGATTGGGAATAATTTGCATGATGGTTGCCGCATTTGGCTTTTACAGCAGTCTTGTTTTTTACAATTCTTATTTGCCCGAGATAGCCGCTGAAAAAGACAGAGACCGTGTTAGTGCTAAGGGATTTACGTACGGTTATATAGGAAGTGTATTAATGCAATTGTTTGGATTTGCTCTGGTTGTGTTTTGGAATAAGATCCCATTTTTACATAGTGCCGGTGATGCCGTTAGATGGACATTTTTATTAGTAGGAATATGGTGGGTAGGTTTTGCGCAAATTACCTTTAAGCGGCTACCCAAAAGTTTTCCATCAGAAAAATTAAATCCGAATAAGAATTTTATATCAGGAGGGTTTATTGAGTTGAGAAAAGTATTCAGGCAATTAATTAAGATGCCGGTGCTCAAAAGGTTTTTATTCGCTTTGTTCTTTTACAACATGGGCGTGCAAACAGTAATGCTCGCTGCCACTAATTTTGGAAGTAAAGTGCTCAACCTTCCTTCGACGAAATTGATAATAACCGTAGTGCTTATTCAATTAGTTGCCATTGCAGGCGCTTATTTAATGGCCAAACTTTCAGGAATGTACGGCAATCTTCAGACGCTTATCGGCATTGTTATTTTTTGGATTGGAATATGTGTGGCAGGCTATTACATGCAATCGGAATATCACTTTTATATATTAGCCATCGCTGTAGGCCTTGTTATGGGAGGCATACAGGCCTTAAGCAGATCTACTTATTCCAAGCTAATGCCTGTTACCAACGACACCGCCTCGTTCTTTAGTTTTTATGACGTTACCGAAAAAGTAGCCATTGTAATCGGCCTTTCCTCTTTTGGTTTTATAGAAGAGCTTACCGGAAGCATGCGAAATTCTGTGCTTTCCTTAATGGTGTTTTTTACGATAGGCTTAATTGGATTAATTTCGGCCTTGCACAGACGACAAAAAGATGAGCGTTTGTTATTGCAAAAGGCTACGATTTAAAATTATTAAAATGAATTTATTTGCTATAAATGCCGGCCATTTTAAACTGGATGGCGGCGCCATGTTTGGCGTAGTACCAAAAAGCATGTGGAAAAAATGGAATCCACCTGATGAAAATAATATGTGCAACTGGGCGATGCGCTGCCTCCTTATTGAAGATGAAGGAAGGTTAATTCTTATTGATAATGGCATGGGCAATAAACAGGATGAAAAATTCTTCGGGTATTATTTTTTAAACGGAGATGAAACATTGGAAAAATCTTTGTCGCAATATGGATTTACAAAAGACGATATCACCGATGTTTTTTTAACTCATTTACATTTTGACCATTGCGGCGGTTCTATTGAAAAAGAGAACGACCGGCTGGTACCTGCATTTAAAAATGCTACTTACTGGAGTAATGAAAAACACTGGCAATGGGCTACTCAGCCTAATGACAGGGAAAAGGCAAGTTTTTTAAAAGAAAATATTTTACCCATAAAAGAAAGCGGGAAATTAAAATTTATAGAAACGAAAGAAGGGATTCAATTTACCCAAAATATAAATATTCGTTTTGTAAATGGGCACACAGAATCTATGATGCTGCCACAAATAAAGTATAAAGATAAAACCATCATTTATGTAGCCGATCTTTTGCCTTCGGTCGCACACATTCCTATACCGTATGTAATGGCTTATGATACCCGGCCGCTGTATACTTTAAAAGAAAAAAAATCATTCCTCGCAGAAGCACAGCAAAAAGATTTCATTCTTTTTTTCGAACACGATCCTGAAATTGAATGTTGCAACCTGCAACTAACGGACAGGGGTGTACGCAGTAAAGAAACTTTCAGGCTGGCTGATGTATGAAGTAAATAAATAAAAATAGAGAGTAATAAAAAATCAAGGTAGTCGCTATGAAAAAATTAAGTTTGCTATTTCTCTTATTGGGTATGGGCGTTATCATTTATTTTTTTATAAAAGAACAGTTTAAAGGAGTTACGCTTTCTCATGAAGAAAACATGACCTTATCAATTACTTATCTTGTTATAGGATTATGCATGCTCATTTTAGCGAGGATTAATTTCCTGGAAAAAAGAAAAAATGAAGATGGAGAAATAAAGAATAAGAAACAAATAATAAAGAATAAAAAAGGGAAGGAAAGAAAGTCTTCCAAATCAATGTAAAATAAGGAGCAAATAATTTTTAAGAAAAATTGACATCACTTTCTTTTTTCTTTTTTCTCATTTCTTATTGACACCATTATTTTCTAATTTCTTATTTCTTATTTCCTACCGAAAGCTTATCAACGAACTTAAAGGATAGCGAAGGTTTCTATAACCCATCATATCTACTTTTATAGTTCCCACAGAAATGGGGCTTTCGGCGCGAAGTAAAATATGATTGGGATCGTCACTAACCCACACATTCATTTTTTCTCCGCCTTCAAATATGGTCCCTTTAATAAGCAGTGGCTTAAATTTTATAGCTCTGAATTTTCCATACTTTGTTTTAATGTTTTCTTTTCCTTCGTACCTCAGATAGAGATGAAAAATTTCATCATCCAAAAACATATCGAAAGGAATTTTATCTCCCGGTTTGTATTTACTGAAATCAATATTGCGGGCGTAGTAAACAGAACTTATTACATCCTGAATGCAGGGAGTTACCTTAAAAACTCCGTTGGTGCTTACAGCCGTGCGGGTATTATGATTGAAGGTGACATTATTATAAATTTTTGAACCTCCTTCATCCACATTCCTGATAAATTTTACGGGAAGCATGGTAGCGGTATCAATGTAAGATTCATACCTGTCACGCACTCTATAGAAGTTGTCAAAAAAAGAATAAGAATTACCGGTCCCCACACAATGATAAACGGGTTTGCCATTAAATTTTGTGAGAGAGGTAGTAAACCTGGCTTCACCGGCGCCTACGTACATTCCCAGCGTGGTGTAGTAAACTTTCATGGTTATTTCTTCACCCGATTTAAATGAAGTATTCCGGACTCCACAAAACACCGAATCGCTTTCCTGGGTTATGGATGAAAACACTAACATTAAAACAGTAATAATCGCTTTCAAACTAAATTATTTTTTCTTTAAAAAATTTGATACTTAAAATTAAGAAGCTCCCCAATAAAGCAGGAATAAATAAATTGATAAACCAAATACCAAAAGTGGTGCCTATAATTCCCACGGTGTTGGCACTATAAGTACTCAAAAGTTCCGTACTGAATTTGCCGCGGATGCCAAGGTCCGCAATAGCAAACGACGGAACTATCGCCAGCACCAAAAACAAAATACTGATGATCCAAAATCCATCCATCAATAAAATATGAACATTTAAAACCTGCAGTAACAATATATATTGTAGGACGAAAACAAGATACCGAAAGAATGAAAGGGACAACAGCCTTAACAATAATTTAGGAGTAAATTCTTCAAGCACATTAATGTACTGAATGTATTTCGCGGCTGTCGGAATTTTTTCAATAAGCCTGATCAGCCACGATAGCCGGAAAAAAAATAAAATAAGCAGGGCGGTAACCAATGATGAAATAAAAAGTAAAATTTCGATCCAAAAAAAGGATAAGCCCATCACTTCAGTATTACCTTCTCTCTGAAAAAATAAAAGATAGCATAGTCCGCCACAACCGAGCAACAGTGTAGTTATTAATTGGCTCACACTGCCTGCGATAGATAACGAGATGGCCTTTATGCGGCTCCCTTCTTTTACATACAAAATCCTGCCTCCATATTCTCCAATGCGGTTGGGTGTATTTATAGAAAGGGTAACGCCACTCAGTACCGATTTATAAGCAATAAAAAAACTCATTTTCTGAAGAGGCTTTATTAAGATCTGCCACTTTCTTGCTTCAAAGCCCCAGTTAAAAAATGCAAGAATGATGACTGTCCAAAATTTCCAGGCTTGTGTGCCAAAGGGCGCTTCTTTAATCAAATCAATGGATTGATAAAGGTTTGGTTGCGATTTTATTTGCAGGTAAAGTGAATAAAATAACCATACGCCCAACAAGGGGGCAATAATATATTTGAATATTATTTTGATATTTTTGTTTATACGGATCATGTAGCTTTGAGCGCAAACATTTCAACGGCCCAAATAAATATTCATTTTTAAAAGAAGTAAAAATAAACTTCAATTGCATACAACTTCAAAAATCATTTTAGGAATTGATCCCGGTACATTAATAATGGGTTATGGAATTATAGAAGTCTCTCCGAAAGGAGTCGCCTTAATTAGTATGGATGTGCTCAGGCTTTCATCCAAAAAAGATGCTTATGAAAAACTGCAATTGATTCATAAAAAAGTAAGCGAATTATTGACCCAATACTGTCCTAACGAATTTGCTATTGAAGCGCCGTTTTTTGGAAAAAATGTGCAAAGTATGCTGAAGCTGGGCCGGGCGCAGGGTGTAGCTATTGCCGCAGCCATGCAGGCCGGTATTCCGGTTACAGAATATTCGCCCCGGAAAGTAAAACAATCCATAACAGGAAATGGGAATGCGGATAAATTACAAGTATTAAAAATGCTGCAAAGGATTGTATGCTTTGACGAGAATCCAAAATACTTTGACGCGACAGACGCGCTGGCAGTAGCTGTTTGCCATCATTTTCAACGAAATGTTTTATTAGATAGCGCAACCAAAAAACTGAGTGGTTGGAAAGATTTTTTGGTGCAGAATCCCGGAAGAGTACAATGATTTTAAAAGTAAAGCCTTCTTATATTTTTAGAAAGAAGTTTAAGAATTATACATGAATAAGAAAGTTTTTATTTTAATAAACACATTGGGAACAGGCGGAGCGGAAAGGGTGGTATCTCTTTTAATTCATAATTGGAAAAACCGGTATGACATTACACTGGTATTACTAACCGACCTTATAGAATACGATTTACCGAAAAACATTTCAATAGTTTGTTTAAAACAGCCTTTCATGGAGAATGGCTTCCTTACTACCCTTAAGCTGCCGTTACTTGCGTGGCGATATAAAAATCTTTGTAAAAAAAACGGTGCCGGTATAAGCTTTTCATTTTTAAAACGTCCAAACTATATGAATTGTCTGAGTAAACTGATGGGCAATAAAGCTAAAATAATCATCAGCGAAAGGAGTTACTTTTCAGAATTAGTAAAAACCTTTCCGCCGCTGCAAAGAAAATTTTCAATTTTTCTTACTGAAACATTATATCCATACGCGGATAAAATTATTGTGAACTCCCAACTCATTAAAATTGATTTGGAAAGGAATTTCAACATTCATGCCCCATATAGCGTTATCAATAACCCGATGAACGTAACGCTGATGGAGCGATTGAGTAAAGAAGAGGCGGATTTCCCTAATAACAAATCTTTTAATTTTATTAATGTAGGCGCATTCAGAAAAGAAAAAAATCATAAAAACCTGATAGAAGCCTTTCATAAAATCAGGCATTTAAATGTTCGGTTGTTCCTGCTTGGCCACCGGTTTTTGAAAGAAGATCTTATGGCGAAAGTGAAGGAGATGCAGCTTGAATCACAGGTTATTTTTTTAGGATTCGATACCAACCCTTTTAAATATTTTTCAAAATGCAATTGCTTTGTGCTATCCTCCGATTTTGAAGGTTTTCCGAATGCTATGGTAGAAGCCATGGCCTGTGGGCTTCCAGTAATCTCTACCGATTGCAGATCTGGCCCACGGGAAATAATAGCGCCGGATACCGATCCGGAAGCGAACCTGACCAACCATATTGAAATAGCTGAATTTGGAATTTTAGTTCCCATAAAAAATCCGCAATTACTATCGGAAGCCATGGAATTGATGGTGAAAGATGAAGAACTTCATGAACGGCTGAAGCAAAAAGCCAAAACAAGATCCGCGGATTTTGAATCAGATAAAATCATTGGGCAATTCGTGGAAGCGATGGAAACTGTGTAATGAATATTGAGAATTTATTTTTGTAGTAAAAATACTTTTTACTACAATCTTACGGGGGAAAATACGTTTAATGTAATAATTCAGAAATACTATTACAAAATGAGAATCTCATCCTTTATTGAATCGCCCGGCTCTTGTGTGAAAATGTACGGGGAGCCAAGACTAATTAGCTTCCCAAGAATCGGTAAAACGCTCGAAGGTTATATTTCTGTAGCAGAAAATGACGCTTTACCATTCGAAGTAAAACGGGTTTACTGGACTTACTTTACACCCGAAAGCATCAAACGCGGCGGACATGCTCACCATCATCTCGAACAAATATTAGTCGCGGTTGCCGGTAAAATAATTGTTACTACCCAAATGCCGGGTGAGGACGAACAAAGAACTATTTTGGAAACCGCCGACCAGGGAATATTTCTTCCTAAATACTGCTGGCATAGAATGCAATATAGTCACAACGCGGTGCAAATGTGCATTGCGAATATGGCTTATGAAGAAAGTGATTATATCAGGGACTATGAAGAATTTAAAAAATTAATTCCAGTTACGCAATAAAGTTGATCCCGATGACTTCGTTAGTTGATTACGATTTCAATTTTTTAGATAGGTCCTGGTATTGGTTAAATGATCCGGAAACTAAAGCATTGACATTAACGCCTGATTTTACAAAAGAAGAGCAACTTAATTTTTTCAATAGTATTCCTCAAAGAAAAAATTATTGGATAAAAGGGATTTTGGAAAAAAATACTCCTATTGGAGCCATGGGCTTGAAAAATATTGATACCATTGAAAAATCCGGTGAGTATTGGGGATACATTGGCAATAAAGAATTTTGGGGAAAAGGAATTGGAAAATTTATGATTCATGAAGCATGCAAACAAGCAAAAAAAATCGGCTTACATGAACTTTATTTGAAAGTAGGTTCAACTAATTTCAGGGCAAAAAAATTGTATCTTAATTTGGGTTTTACCTTGTCTCATGCCGGCGAAATAGAACAATACGTTATTTTATTATGAAAGTTTTAAAGTTTGATAAATCTAAAATCCCTGACTGGAATCAATTTGTAACGAATTCAAAAAATGGAATTTTTTTATTCAACCGGTCTTATATGGATTATCACGAAGACAGGTTTAAAGATCATTCTTTAATGGTTTTCAACAAGAATAAATTAATTGCATTATTGCCCGCTAATGAAAAAGATGAAATGATATATAGCCATGCGGGGCTTACTTTTGGTGGTTTAATTATGTCTTATGAATTGAAAGCAAAGGAGGTGTTATTAATATTCAATGCGATCATTGATTATTATAAAAGCCTTGGTTTCAAAGAATGGATCTATAAAGCCATTCCATTTGTTTTTCATAAATACCCATCACAGGAAGATCTGTACGCCATTTTTCGTTGCAATGCGGATTTATATAGAAGGGATATTTCTTCAGTTATTTCTCTTTCAGAACCTATTCGTTTTTCGGAATCGAAAAGGCAGTCAGTTCACAAATGCTTTCAGGCAGGAATAGAGGTAGCTGAAAATAATAACTTCTCTGATTACTGGCAGCTTTTACAATCTGTTTTATCAAAATTTAAAACAACTCCTGTACATTCATTGAAAGAGATTTATCACCTGAAAGAAAAATTCCCTGAAAAAATCCGGTTATTCGAAGCCAGGCAAAATGATAATTTGCTCGCAGGCGTTGTTATTTATGATTATGGAAACTGCGTTCACACGCAATACATGGCCAATTCGGAAGAAGGCAGAAAAACCGGCACTTTAGATTTTATTAATGCAAAATTGATTACTCTTTTTAAAGAAAGAAAATATTATAGCTTCGGAATTTCTACAGAACAGGAAGGCGCTTATTTAAACGAAGGCTTACTACAGCAAAAAGAATTGATGGGTGGGCGCGCTGTTGTTAATGATTTTTACAAAATTAAACTGATATGAAAATTCCTTTTCTTTCATTCGATGGAATGCATCTACCAATAAAGCAGGATTTGAAAAACGCCTTTGAAAAATTTCTTGAAAGTAATTGGTTTGTATTGGGTAAAAATGTGGAAGCGTTTCAAAAAGAATATGCTTCATTTAATGATGTAAAATATTGCATTGGAGTAAGCAATGGATTAGACGCTTTGCATATTGCTTTAAAGACTTTAAAAGTAGGAGAAGGCGATGAGGTGATTGTACCTTCCAACACTTATATCGCTACCGTGTTGCCTGTATCGTATGTAGGCGCTACACCTGTATTTGTGGAGCCGGATATCAATACTTACAACATTGACACCAAAAAGATAGAAGCCGCTATTACCTCTAAAACCAAAGCCATTATGCCGGTGCATTTATATGGCCAGGCTTGTGAGATGGAACCGATAATGGCCATTGCGAAAAGGCATAACCTTTTTGTAGTGGAAGATAATGCACAAGCTCATGGTGCTGCTTACAGAGAAAAGTTAACCGGAAGTTGGGGAAACATCAACGGCACCAGTTTTTATCCGGGTAAAAATTTAGGCGCTTTGGGTGATGCAGGTGCCGTAACCACTAATAATAATGAATTAGCACAAAAAGCTATGGGATTAAGAAATTATGGTTCTCAAAAAAAATATTACAATGAGATGATTGGGTTTAATATGCGTTTAGACGAATGCCAGGCAGGGTTTCTTTCCGTAAAATTAAAATATCTCAAAGAATGGACTGAACAGAGGCAAGAAATTGCCGGATGGTATAACGATTCATTAAAAGACATAGACGATTTGATACTTCCATCTGTAGCCAAAAACGCAACGCATGTTTATCACATTTATTTAGTGCGCACACAGCATCGTGATAAACTTCAAAACTATCTTGCTGATAATGGCATTGGCACTTTAATTCATTATCCTGTGCCGCCGTATTTGCAAAAAGCGTACGAACATCTCGGTTTCAAAAAAGGGAATTTCCCTGTTGCAGAAGAGATTGCGAATACTTGTTTAAGTTTACCAATATGGCCGGGGATGCAACAATCTGAAGTAGATTACATCGCCGGAAAAATTGTCAATTTTTATAAAAAATAATCTCCGGGCAAACCAAAGACTGCTTCTGTGAATCTATTAAAAACCAGCTTTTATACATCTATATCCACAGCCATTAATTTTATCAGTGGCTTTATTGTGGTAAAAGTAGTAGCCGTAAAAATAGGCCCCGAAGGAATTGCATTGGTAGGACAGTTTCAAAATACGACTGCCATTTTAACGATGGTGGCCACCGCTGCCATCACTTCCGGAGTTGTAAAATATCTTGCAGAATATAAAGATGATCTCTTTAAAAGCAGGCAAATAATTAATACGGCTTTTCTCATTATTTTTTTTAGTTCTTTAATCATCTCTTTATTTGTGATGAGCGCCAGCGGATATCTATCGGAAGCGGCGTTTAAGTCAAAAGATTTTTGGGTGGTTTATTTTTTATTCGGGCTGTTTACCATGGCAATCTCGTTTAATAGTTTATTCTCTGCTATCTTAAACGGGTTAAAAGAAATCAGAAAATTCACTCTTATTAATATTTGCTCATCATTAATTGGTGTGGCCATTACTGTTTTTTCTGCCTATGTATTTGGATTGGAAGGGGTACTTATTGCAAGCACGGCAACAGCCGTTATTATTTTTGTAATAAATATTTACATCTTCAATAAATTGGGAATAAAATGGAAACCCGATTTTAAATCCTGGGACAAATCTGTAATAAAAATGCTTTCAGGATTTTCGCTTATGGCAATTGTAGGAGGGTTTTTAACACCCACTATGCAGATAATGGTTAGGGATAAAATTATAATAGACTATTCTATTGCGGATGCAGGGTACTGGCAGGCAGTCACAAAAATTTCTGATTATTATCTTGGATTCATAACCTCAGTTTTAGCGGTTTATTACATGCCGAGACTTTCAGAAATCCACAATAAACAAGAGATGAAAAATGAAATTATAAAGGGGTATAAATTAGTCTTGCCTGTAGTGGGTATAATTGCACTAATAATATGGTTCTTAAAAGGATTTATTATTCATGTTTTATTCACTCCTGAATTTCTTCCCATGAAGCCATTATTTACTTTTCAGTTAATAGGCGATTTTTTTAAAATAGGAAGTTGGCTATTAACTTATATAATGATAGCAAAGGCGTTGACAAAAACTTACATTATTACAGACATCTTTTTCGCTATTTCATATGTCGCGTTATCTTATTATTTTATAAATCAGTTTGGTATTATTGGTGCCACCTATGCCTTTTGTTTCAACTACGGTTTATATTGGATACTTATGTGGTTTCTTATGAAAAAATATATTGTTTAATTATTTAAATACGTTAGGTTAAATAGAATTAAAAAAATGGAATCAAAAAATGCTCCCTTAGTCAGTGTAATTTGCCTTAGCTATAATCATATAAGATTTATAGAAAGAACATTACGCTCCGTGATAGGGCAAACTTATTCCAATTTCGAAATTATTTATATTGACAATGCTTCCGGCGATGGATCTTTTGAAAAAGGGAAAGCAGTTTTAGACTCATCAGGTGCAAAATATTTTGTGCATAGAATGGAAAAAAATTTGGGAATTTCCGGAGGCGTGAATTATGGTATAAAATCATTCGCAAAAGGAAAATATATTGCCACACTTGCATGTGATGATTTTTGGGACATGTATAATCTTGAAGAAAAAGTAAAATATTTTGAAGCTAACTCTGAATACGGAATGGTGTATGGCAACGGGTATGTATATATGGATGACACCAAAGAAATTTATAGTTATTACAAAAAACCATCCATTTCCGGCTGGATTTTAAGGGAGCTTTTAGCAGCTCCTGCAATTAATCCACAGGGAATTCTTTACAGACACGATGTAATAAAAAAACTAAATTATTGGGATGAAAATGCGAAGGTTGAGGACAGAGAATTAATCTACAGAATAGCAAGAGAATATCCGATTGGGTATGTACACATCCCTCTGACTTTTTATCGCATACATGGATCAAATATTAGTTCGAACATAGATTACATGAGGGAAGGGAATGAATATTTTTTCAAAAAGTATGAAAGAGAATTCCCCAAAGAAATCAAAATAGCCAGGATGAAACAAGAGCGCTTTTTTGCCAAGACGATGACAACAAACTCCCCTACTTTTAAAACCTTGTTTAAATTAATCGGTAATTATAAATTTAATTGGCTTTATACTAAACAGGTTTTGCGTTGTTGCCTGTTGATTATAAAAAGTAAGTTTTACTCTTTTGAAAAAAACGAAAAATGATTAAGATTTTTGTAATCAATTTAAAATCTTCCATAGAAAGAAGAAGAACAATGGAGAAGCAACTTAACAGTTTGGGGCTTTCGTTTGAGATTTTTGATGCAGTGAATGGGGCTGATTTATCTGATGATGAAATCGCCTCTTATTTTGATATGAACTTTTACAACAATCGTCCCCATTACTATACACCGGGTCTTTCAGGATGCATTTTATCCCATTATTTTTTATACAAAAAAAT
>DATCWN010000547.1:0-3422 GCA_036566285.1 Hanamia sp. | reverse complement strand
GATACTGGTAACTGCACCGGTTACATCACTCTTCTTTTGACTACCATAACCTACCACCACCACCTCTTCCAGCGCCTTTTGCGAAACACCCAGCGTTAAATCAATAATCGCCCGGTTGTTAACTGCTATTTCCTGGGGCCTAAACCCTACGGAACTGAACACCAAAACGCCTTTCCCATTAGGAACCGAAATGTTATACGAACCATCTTCTCCGGTTAGCGTATTAGAAGAGGCGCCTTTGATCGTTACAGTAACACCCGGCATTCCATTACTATTTTCATTCGTCACTTTTCCGCTTACAGATAGAGAAGAAGTCTGTGCATTTACACGGGGAGTGTAAAAAATAAAAATGACCAGAAATAATGCAATAATTTTTACAAGTAGAGAATTTAACTTCATACAACAGCTTTAAATTTGTGAGCAATCTTAGTGTAAATCTATAATCGAAAACAGGGGCAACCGTCCTGCACTATGCTGTGACAGGATAACAATATTCTATAAATTTTTTAAAAACCATAATAAAAACAGAAGTAGGTAAAGCAACATAAATGGGTCTCATTCATTTTAGCAATCGGTGTGCAGACTTGAGACGTAGAGGTTTTACGAAGGATTCATACTGGTTAAATATTTTGTTTTAAATACACAAATATTTTATTTTTAAAGTGAAAAATGCCGGTGAAGATGCAATCGTATAGACTCAATATTAAAGTAATCATTGTGGCAGTGGGTATTTTCAGTCTGTTGGTTTTTTCTATGGTATTGGTTATGTTCGGGATTGTGGATGTAAAGAGCGTAACCAGTCTTTTGATTGATTATGCATACATTATTGCTCCTACAAGCCTGCTGTGGATTTTGGTAGATAAATATTTATGGCACACCCGGTTATTTCAGGCGATGACAAAGTTGGCTAATATCCCTCCCGACTTACGGGGCCGTTGGGAGGGAACCCTTGAGAATGAAAGTGGTACTGAAATCCAAAAATTTGTAATTGAGGTAAAGCAGACATTAACCACATTAAATGTTTTTTCTTATTCAAGTATTGCGCATTCTGTAAGTATTCTCCCTGAAATTGCCATCTCTCATAATGAGGATCATTTCGTTTTATGTTATTTATGGGAAGGGAAGATGAACACCTCCATTAAAGACATTCATCACGTAGAACATTTTCATGGTTATACGATTCTTAACCTGCATCAATACGAGAAGCAGAAGATACTGGAAGGATTCTACTTTAGCAACCGGTTGCCTTCACAAACGCGGGGCGGGTGTCAACTGATGTGGGTGTCGGATCATCTTAAAAAGAAACTTGATTGAATGGGTTCACTCTTCGCGTTCATACAGGTAGTCTTATAGAGTGCATAATGAGTAACATTTACTAAATATCTCTTCCTATTATTTCACCAACTTAAACTCCGCCTCTTTCACCGCTTCACTATTGGTTCCGATAAACACTTTAAAATTTCCGGGCTCGTATGTATATTTCAAATCACTGTTGTAAAATTTAAGGTCATCAACAGAAATACTGAAGGAAACTTTTTTGGTTTCACCAGGTTGTAAAGTAATTTGTTGAAAGCCTTTTAATTCTTTTACAGGACGTGTAATACTGCCAACCATATCACGGATGTACAATTGCACGATCTCTTTTCCACTTCGTGTACCCGTGTTCGTTAGATTCACCGATGCTGTTATTTTTCCACCGGATTGTAAAGTGGTATTGCTTAAAGAAATATCACTGTAATTAAATGTTGTATAACTCAATCCGTAACCAAAAGGATATAAAGGCGTGTTGGAAATGTCAAGATATTTGGAAGTATATTTTTGATCGGCATTGAAAGGACGCCCGGTATTTTTATGATTGTAATAGATTGGAATCTGCCCAACATTTCTTGGAAAAGTCATGGTAATTTTTCCTGAAGGATTGGCATCGCCAAACAATACATCAGCAATGGCAGGGCCTGCCATAGTGCCGCCAAACCAGGTTTCCAAAATGGCATCCATATTTTCATCTTCCCATGATAGTGTGAGTGGTCGCCCATTCATCAGAACCAAAACAATGGGCTTGCCGGTTTTTTTTAAAGCTTTTAATAAATTCATTTGATTCTCTAATAAACCAATATTACTTCTGCTGGCCGCTTCACCGGTCATGCCGAAAGCTTCGCCAAGCACCGCAACTATTACATCAGATTGATTGGCTGTTGCCACTGCTTCATCAATTAATTGTTGCGGTGTAGATGGATCTATAGTGAGTTGCGCATCATGCGGATTTAATTTTTTTATCAAAGAAGAATCATCAATGAGATTGCATCCTTTAGCATATAAAAAAGAGGAAGCATTATTTTTCTTTTGCAAAGCATCCCATAAGCTAACAGCTTGTTTGTAATCTCCTGCGCCGCTCCAGCTACCAATTAAGTTTCTCTGATCCTTTACTAACGGACCTATAAACGCAATTTTCTTTTGCCCGTTTAAAGGCAAAACATTGTTTTTATTTTTTAAAAGAACCATACTTTCAATTGCCGCTTGTTTGCTCAAAGCAATTTTATCTGCGCTCATCATCTCTTGTTTATTTCTTGCTTCGCTCACATAGCGATAAGGGTCATCAAACAAACCCAGTTTATATTTTGCTTCCAAAATTTTCCTACAGGCGTCATCAATTTTTTGTGAAGAAACTTTTCCTTCCTTTACCAATTGTGCAGCGAATCTTAAAAACTCTTCACCCACCATATCCATATCCACACCGGCATTCAGCGCCAGTTCTGAGACTTTTTTATCATCGCCCATACCATGATTTACCATTTCATTTATAGAGGTATAATCTGTAACTATAAAGCCATTAAATCCCCATTGTTTACGAAGCAGATCCGTTAGCAACCACTTGTTGCCGGTTGCAGGAACTCCATCCACTTCATTAAAAGAGGTCATCACACTTCCCACGCCGGCATTTACCGCAGCTTGGTAAGGAGGTAGATATTCATTGTACATTTTTACTTTACTCATGTCAACCGTATTGTAATCCCGACCGGCTTCGGAAGCGCCATACAAGGCAAAATGTTTTACGCAGGCCATCACCGTATTATTTTTTGATAAATCGTTTTGCTGATAACCTTGCACCATCGCTTTTGCCATTTGTGCGCCGAGGTAAGGATCTTCACCTGCGGCTTCACTCACTCTTCCCCAGCGCGGATCGTGGGTTATATCTACCATCGGCGAATACACCCAATTCAATCCATCCGCAGAAGCCTCTTCCGCCGCTGCGCGTGCAGTTTTTTCAACCAAAACAGGATTCCATGAAGAGGATAGACCGAGGTTTATTGGGAAGATAGTACGATGACCGTGAATGACATCGTAACCAAAAAGTAAAGGAATTTTTAAGCGGGTTTCTTCCACTGCAATGTCCTGAAGCTTGCGTACAGCATTGGGCGTGT
>DATCWN010000543.1:0-13926 GCA_036566285.1 Hanamia sp. | reverse complement strand
GTTTCGTTGTCTTCCAGTTTTCCTTTGGGAAGATCCCATTTTCCCCTTCTGGAAATGAGCAATATTTCTCCGCTTTTATTTTTTATTAAACCACCACCTGCTTTTATTAAAGTGAAATGTTTAAAAAAAACATTTTTTAATTTATTAAAATTTTCATTGAATAAGATCCCTGCATGAAATTGCTTTTTATCTATTTCATGCAATAATGATTTGACCGAAGCGGGTGATAATTCATCAATAAAAACGGCATCGGGATGATGTTTAAACGTATTTATTTCATCAGTGATCTCATCACATAAAAAAACAGGCTTATCCCCAAAGTAAATTTTAATATAGCTCATACGTGTTTATTATCTTCGCAACATGACCGATAAAAAAGCGATAGCTGAAAAGCTGTTACAAATTAATGCAATAAAATTAAACATTCAGAATCCATTTACCTGGGCCAGTGGTTGGAAAAGCCCTATTTACTGCGATAATCGTAAAGCCCTTTCTTTTCCTTTTATAAGGGATTTTATAAAGTCTGAAATGTGCAACGTTATTTTTCAATCTTTTGAAAATGCGGATATGATAGCTGGTGTGGCCACAGCAGGTATTCCGTGGGGTGCTATGGCTGCCGACCAGTTAAAACTTCCTTACATTTATGTGCGGCCAAAACCTAAAGAACACGGTCTTGGAAATCAGATTGAGGGGTTTTATGAACCCGGGAAAAGGGTAGTGGTAGTTGAAGATTTAATTTCTACCGGAAAAAGTAGTTTGCAGGTGGTGGATGTTTTGAAAAATGCCGGCCTGGAAATAGAGGGCATGGTTTCTATTTTTAATTATGGATTTGATAAAGCTAAAAAAGCATTTGAAAATTATAATCTGACATTAAAATCACTTACAGATTACGATTCATTGATCTCATCTGCTATTGAGCAAAACAGGATTTCGGCGAATGATCAAAATACCCTTTTAAACTGGAGGAAGGATCCGGCCAGTTGGAATCAGAATTCTTAAATTCGTATAAACAGATATTTATGAAAACTTTTGTTCTCGGAATCATTGCCTTAACTCTTTTTTCAAATACTACCCAGGCTCAAAGAAAAGCAGTTCAAAAGGCAGTTATTGCCACTCCTGGCGTACAGGACGAGGCATGTAAAACGCGTATTGACAATCGCCTGGTACGAGAATATGGCGTTTCTACTGTGAAAACCGATTATAAAAAGCATACGGTAACGGTTCAATGGTACACCGACAGAACTAATATTGAGAATATTAAAACAGCCTTGGCAAATATGGGCTATGACGCGGATGATGTAACTGCCGAGCCTGATGCCTATAAAAGGCTTCCCAAAACCTGCCAGCATATTGTAAAAGAAAAATAAATCTTCCGGCATTTTCCTCATTAGCGGATTGGCAAATTAACTCATTATCGTGTTGTCTAAAACATTGAAAACGTCTGCTTCGTTTCATAATTTATGGGGAAACTCATAAACACATTTCCTTTTCCCACTCTTACTTTTCCGGATAAACGCACTAAAACTTCCTTTCCCATTAATGTATTCCATGCATTTTTAAAAGCGTTCTGCATATCAACATTAAATTTTACCGGCACTAAGAAAGTGTTTCTTCTCGGAATATTAATGAGGGTATCAGTAGTGCTATGCCCCAGCAAATTTCCATTAATGAAAATATCCAAATCTGTATTCTTCAATTGCATTCCAAAATTATTGGGATTATAGTATTCCAGGTTCAGGCTAACGGTAGAATTATTAAACCCCAGACTTTCAACAGAAAAATTGTGATAGGTTTTGTACTCCAAAGCTTTAGGGGAGGAGCATGACAAAAATGCCATTATTACAAATCCGAAAATCAAGAGGTTTGGTTTCATTTTTTTTATTAATTAAAAGACCGTCCAAAGATAAGGATCTTCGTGCTAATGGAATTAGTATGTTGGGAAAAAATGAACTCAAAATGTACACTAATTATAATAGTATTATTAATATAAAATTAATATTCTGATTAATAATTAGTTATACAGATTAATTGCCATTTTAGATTACTATATTTATAAGAAATTTGTATTGAAATCGAAGTTATTTTCTAAAAATGCGTGTGTATGCAATACTGTCATATTATATTTTATAATTAGCTTATTATAAGTTAGTTGTGTAATGTAAGTTACTTTTAACTTTATATAATATATATGATTGCTGTTAATTTTAATACCAAAATTAAATTTTTGGAAAAATGATTCTCTTATTTATTTAATTTAAAGGGGGCAATAGTATTTGTAGGCAAAATGGCAGTTAGAAGAAAATGGATGAGGAAGAATTGATTTATTCGAAGAGAATTAAAGTTATCTAAAAATTAATACGAATATGCCGGCATATATGGACATAAAATAGTTTTATGTGAATAAAATAATTATAAAATTAATTTTTATTGAAAAATATCTAAAATAAGAGAAACAGTAATTTTACGGTATTGCAAATTCCGAAATTACACTTTATGTTTGCATCATAATTGTGAAAGTCGTTTACCTCGTACTTCATTTTTATCGGATAAATCCTCTGGTTCTTCGAAAAATCATAAATTGATTTTTAAACCTCAAACACAAGGAATGAACCGAAACTTTACCTACCAGTATTACACGCTTCTTCTTACATTTTTTAGTTTATTAAAACTTTCCCCGGAAACTCACTTACCAGGAAAACTGATTTTAATTACATAGTTGTAAATGCAAAACCGAAGTAATCTGCTTTAGATAAAGGAAAATTTATTCTATTCCCAAAAAACAAATGAGCAATTGAGTTTGCTTTCCAATCCAAATTTTACTGAAGACCGAATTCTAATATTCATTGTGAACAATAATTTTAAAAAATTATACAATGAAAAAATATATGTCATTCAGGTATTCGTTAGTAGCATTTTTTGTTGCATGTTCCTTTGGAAGCATTGCACAAGTACAATCATCAAAAATCAATATTGTTGATTTTAGTGTGGTAAAAACTCAGGATAAAGTGAGTATTAATTGGTCAACCGATCATACAACACCGACCAATTATTTTGAATTGGAAAAGAGTAACGACGGTAAAAAGTTTAAGACCATTGCCTATATTTTGGGACCTGATCCTTCTGAAAAAGATTGCGATTGTTATGGAAGTTTCGACAAGATTACTGCAGTTAACAAAGAATTATATTACCGTTTAAAGCACATTGACAAAGACGGATTTGTAGAGTTCAGCGAAATAAAAATGCTTGCTTTAAACAAATAAAATAAATATCAAACTCGTTTTCTTTGGGGGTTACAGAACCTGATTGGTTCTTAACAAACGCCGCATTTCTATGCGGCTTTTTGTATGGCAAGGCTTTTGATGAATTTTATTGACCTTAAAAATATACTATTAATGTAACTGATTTTATTCAATCTGATTTTTAAAGTGCAGGTGCGTTAGTCTGATATGCGATAGATATTTTGGTTTACATTCCTGTTTGGCTTTCTCAATTTCAGGTAATTTATTTCTACCAACTTGTCATTAAAGTTATAAGAAAAATTGAATGCTGAATCTTTTAATAATCTTTTCAACTTTCCGGATTCATCTACGGCTAACCTCGCCGCACGCTGATTTCTTAAAGCGGCCCCGGCAGCTCGTAATGAATCTTCCATCATTCTTTGCATCTGTATTTCCTGTACAAATTTCAAGGCATCAAATTTACTCTTGTCAATTTTAAACCTGGAAATACTTTTAATCGCAATTTTAATTTCATGCTGCGTTTCTTCCGGAAGCTGTTCCAACTTTAGGTTAGATAAACTTTTATGAATGTCTTTTTGAACATTTTCCCAATTAATTTTATTAATCTCGCTGTATGCTTGTTTAACGGCCTCGTTGATTTGATTATAATCTATATTGACGTTAAAATTACGAATTGGAATCTCTTCAAAATTTTCAAAAGAAGAGACGTTGAAATTGTGTTTGTTCGTTGAAACCGAAAGTGGAGATGGCGCTTCAACTTTCGTGTCGGATGAAATTGTAATTTTATCAACTTGTTTATTTTCCTGTGTATTTATTTTAATTTTCTTTTTAGCAATATTTAATTCCTGGGTTTTGATACTAATGGCGCCACCGAAAGCTTTAGCCTGAGGAACTTTCTCCGCTTGTGTTAAACCGGAAATTTTACCTTCATTGTTCAGCAAAGATTTTTGTCTTTCATTTTTTGTTGATGGAGGTATAATGTAAGCAAGAGAAAAAAATATTCCGGTGATAATTAAAAGTGTCAATAATTTCTGGCCATAATTGAAGTGGCTTGAATGTGCAGTTCCCATAATTCTTTTAATACGGGATAGCAATTGCTTTTTACCGGAAACCGCACCCAAAGCAAATTGTACATGATTGGTGCGTGATTGTTCCAATTGCAACAAGGCCGAAGCATAAGAGTGAGCATCGTATTGATACTGGAGTACAAAATCATCACAACAATTTTCCCTTTCTCTTTTAATTATTTTTATAAAAAGAACGATAAATGGATTGAAAAATAAGACGGTTTCAATAATAGCAATCATCAGGTTTATAAGGTAATCGTTACGTTTAATGTGCGATAATTCATGCAGGATAATTGCTTCTAACTGTGCCACGGTTAAATGATTAACGGATGCAAACGGTATAAGAATTATTGGTTTTATAAACCCTATGGTTGCGGGTACTTCAACGTGATGAGAAAGCCAGATTTTTATTTTTCTTGAAATTCCAATTTGTGCTGACACCTTCATAGAGAATATTTCCAAATGAGATGGGGCATTGATGAGATTTTTATTACTGATAAAATAAACATTTCCGTAAGCAAGAAATAATTTTATCATTAAAAGTAGCAACAGAAAAATATAAGCAACAGAAAGATAGGGGAGAATAGTATCCGCATACAAAAGAAATTCACGAACCGGCGAAAAATCGTTTACTGGCGCATTTGCAGGGTTACTTTCTGAAATTACAGCGAAGGTTTTTTCTGAAAAAAATAATTTTGAAATAAAAGTACCAATGAACCAGGTGAAAGAACAAAAAATAAATAGCAGACTTACGTTGTGTTTGATTTTTGCACTTTGGTTATTGTAAAAAATCTGGATTGTTTCATAAATTATATAAAGGATAAAACCCTGCCATAAGCTATTCAAAATGGCATTGCCCAGCGCGCTTAAAGGAATAGAATGCTGTAGGAATGAGAAATCCATATTACCTGTTTTTTAAATCATCCAAATATTTTTGAATTTCATCCAATTCACTTTTTGATGCTTTTTGATTTCCCAAGGCTTGCAAAACCAACTGGGTAGAAGATCCGGCAAATAATCCATTGATCATTTTGTCTAAAAATTGCTTTTGAGTCTTTTTCCTGCTGACGGCGGCTTTGTAAATATGAGTTTTTGCCCGGTCATCCCTGGTTACAATTCCTTTCTCAAACATAATTTGCATGAGTTTCAGCGTGGTGGTATATCCTGAACTTTTAGTTTTTGAAAGTTCTTCATGTACTTCTCGAACCGTTGCAGCTTCACGTTCCCAAAGGATTTGCAATATTTCCAGTTCACTTCCTGTAGGCTTTATTTTCTGTGGAATAGACATAATTTACGACTTTATTCGTAAGCAAAATACGATTTAGTTCGTAACTGAAAAAATATTTTTGATGAGTGATTTATACGACGGCAAATTTGTAATTTTCAAAACTTATTTCAGTTAAAAAAAAGAAATGAATAAAGAAGAGATCAAATTTGAAATAACCGTTTATGATTCTATTGAAGAATTGAACCCGGATGACGCCTTTTTATTAAAAGAAGCACGCGCCATTACCCGTTTTGCTTATGCCCCATATTCTCATTTTAATGTAGGAGCATTTGCGCAATTGGTTAATGGAAAAACAGTAAGTGGTACCAACCAGGAAAATGCATCTTATCCCGCAGGGATCTGTGCCGAACGGACTTTAATGTCCACGGCGTCTTCTTTATTCCCGGGAGTAGGGATTGATACCATTGCTATTTCGTACCATAATTTAAATGGTAAAAGTGATACCCCTGTAAGCCCCTGTGGAATTTGCCGTCAATCATTTGCGGAATTTCAGCAAAGAACCCAAAATCCTATTCGTATTATATTGAGTGGTATGGAAGGCAAAGTTCAGGTTATTAAAAATGCAGCACAATTACTTCCACTCGTTTTTGGAGCAGATGACATGAAATAAATTTAGTACTGATGACAATAAATATTTTCCAGGAATAAAATTTAATCCAAGATATTTAAGCTTCTTTCTATAATTTTTACGCAATCCAGTATTTCATCTTTAGTAATAATAAGAGGTGGAGCAAAACGAATGATGTCACCATGAGTAGGTTTTGCTATCAACCCGTTTTTCATTAATTCGATACATAATTTCCAGGCCGCATCATCTTCTGCATGATCAATAATTATTGCATTTAATAATCCCTTCCCTCTTACCAGTTTTATATGCGGTGAATTTATTTTTCTCAATTCATCTCTCAATAATTTTCCTAAAACTTCTGCATTTTCAGCAAGGCTTTCTTCTTTCAAAACCTTTAGAGAAGTAATAGCCACTTGGCACGCGAGAGGGTTGCCCCCATAAGTGCTTCCATGCTCCCCCGGTTTTATAGTGAGCATAATCTCATTATCTGCAAGCACAGCGCTTACAGGCATGGTGCCGCCGCTCAATGCTTTTCCTAAAATTAAAATATCAGGCCTTACATTTTCATGGTCGCAACAAAGCATTTTTCCTGTTCTGCTTAAACCTGTTTGTATTTCGTCAGCAATAAATAAAACATTGGCATCTGCACAATACTGTTTTGCTTTTGAAAGATAACCTTCATCGGGAACATTCACGCCGGCTTCACCTTGAATCGGTTCTACCAAAAAGCCGGCAACATTTTTATCTTTAAGCGCTTCTGCCAAAGCAGGAAGATTGTTATAAGGAATGGTTTCAAATCCGGAGAGATATGGGCCAAAATCATCTTTAGCTGTTGGGTCTGTACTGAAAGAAATAATGCCCAAAGTTCTGCCATGAAAATTACCGCTACACACAATGATCTTCGCTTTATTTGCTTCTACTTTTTTTACTCTGTATGCCCAATGCCTGCAAAGTTTTAAAGCTGTTTCAACTGCCTCTGCGCCGGTGTTCATTGGCAACACTTTATCGTATCCAAAAAAACCGGTAATATATTTTGCAAAAACAGAAAGCGCTTCACTATGAAATGCTCTGCTGGTAAGGGTTAGCTTCTTCGCCTGGTCAATGAAAGTTTGTATTATTTTAGGATGGCAATGTCCCTGGTTTACAGCGGAATATGCGCTCAGAAAATCATAATATTTTTTACCTTCCACATCCCATACAAAAACCCCTTTCCCTTCTTTTAATACCACGGGAAGCGGATGGTAATTATGAGCGCCAAACTCGTTTTCGAGTTCTATGAAATGATCGGTTTGTGTAACAGTTGATGATGTTGACATGATATATAAAGATTAAAAGAATGAGGAAAAATAATAAATTGGAAAGAAAGAAAAAGGGGCGATATGGTTAACACTTGTGATCTAAGAAATCAAGATTCTTCGCCAGGAAATGTTGTATGTAAGAAGTGTTGATCAATTCTAAAATTTGAGTAACAAAGTTATCATTTATTTTCTGGAATCTGTTTTGAAAAATTCGGGTATTCTTTTTTAAAGAAAAATCCATTTATGAAAATACCCTTTCTCTTTAGTGAAATCAATTTCATCGGCCGCATCGAAAATACCAAACACAGTACTTCCTGTTCCTGTCATGGCGGCATACACGGCTCCATGCTGGTACATGATTTCCTTAATCTTTTTTATTTCTTCATGTTTATGAAAAACAATTTTTTCAAAATCATTTGTCAATTCATTTTTCCATGTAGAAACAGGTTGTTGGATAATTTCCTGAATGCTTTTTGCAGGAACAGCAGGTTTTATTTCCTTAAAAATTTCTTTGGTATTGATATGAATGCCGGGATTAATAAGCAGCATTTTGTATTTTGAAAGCTTGAGATTTATTTCCTTCAATACTTCGCCGCGTCCTGTTGCAAGAGCAGGTTTATTTAGTAAAAAATATGGGCAATCACTTCCTAACTGCAATGCGTAAACGAAAAGTTGTGGCCCCGAAATATCAAGATTATATTTCTTATTGAGCAATGATAAAGTGAATACCGCATCTGAAGAACCACCACCCAAACCCGCACCCACTGGGATTATTTTATGCAAGTGCATTTTTATTGGTGGTAATTGAGGAAAATCTTTTTTTAAAAGATGGTATGCTTTTAGGCATAAATTTTCTTCAAAATGGGAAATAGAAATTCCAGAAGTATTTAAGGAAGTTTGATGGTCTGAGGAAGTAATAATTTCTAAAATATCATAAAGCGGAACCGGATAAAAAACAGTTTCAATATTATGGTAACCATCTTCTCGTTTTTGCAGGACATTTAGGCCGAGATTGATTTTACAATTAGGAAAGGTTACCATTTAGAAATTAGGAGAAATTATGAATGAAGAATTGAGTATCAGGTATCAAGAATCAAGCAGCAAGAATCAAGCAGCAAGAAACGAATTAACTATTGACCACTCACCATTGACCATTCACTGCCTCAGCTTGACTTCCGTCTCTTTATCTCATCTCTGATGGAAGCGGCTTTAATATAATCTTCGTGTTCCAGCACTTCATTGAGTAAATTCTCAAGCTCCAGTATAGAAAGCTTTTTAAGATCATCGCTGCCGGCATCTGTATGTGATACTACTACCTTTTTCTTCTTGTCATCTTCTTCCATTAATATCCCCGCACTATCGAGAATATTATCATAAGTGAAAATAGGGCAGCCAAAACGTACGGCCAGCGCGACCGCATCGGAAGTACGCGAATCAATTTCTACAGTATCCTTATCTGATGAACACACCAGCTTTGAATAAAAAATACCTTCCTGGAGGTCGTTGATAATTATTTCATGAAGCTCAATATTAAAAGCCATCATAAAATTTTTCATCAAATCGTGAGTGAGGGGGCGGCTTGGCTGCATTCGCTCAAGCGCCACTGCTATTGCCTGGGCTTCAAAACCTCCAATTACTATTGGAAGCCTTCGTAAACCATTCACTTCACCAAGCACTACCGCATAAGAATGGGTCTGAGTAATACTATGAGAAAGCGCCACAATTTCCAATTCTATTTTCTTCATACCCATCTCTGTATTTTATTGTCTTTTTTCAAAGCAAATATATAAAAATTGCAGTCCGTTTTTGACGACTACTCTTTTAATTTTTTGACAGCCTCTGTAATTTTAGGAACTACTTCAAACGCATCGCCAACAATACCATAGTCAGCAGCTTTGAAGAAAGGAGCTTCAGGGTCTTTATTGATAACAACAATTGTTTTACTTCTGTTTACTCCCGCCAAATGTTGTATAGCTCCAGAAATGCCAATGGCAACATATAAGTTTGGCGCAACAGTTAATCCGGTCTGGCCCACGTGTTCATGATGTGGCCGCCAGTCGCTGTCGCTTACGGGACGGCTACAGGCGGTTGCGGCGCCAAGCGCTTTTGCAAGGTCTGTTATGATTCCCCAATTTTCAGGGCCTTTTAATCCACGGCCACCACTCACTACGATTTCAGCTTCAGCCAATGGAATTTCGCCCACCACTTTATTTACTTCTTTTACTTTTACCCTTGATGGTGGAATTTCCACATTCATTTCTACTACTTCTGCGGCACCTTCTTTTTCTGCACTTGCTTTATAAGCATTTGCATTCAAAGAAATAATTTTGATATCTGTTTTAATGGAAACATTCGCAAATGCTTTTCCGCTGAAAACATTTTTTTTCACTATAAAACCGTTGGTAATATCCGGTAAGGAAACAGCGCCGGAAACCAGGCCAGCTTTTAACCTTACTGATAACCGCGGAGCGATGGCTTTACCATTGAAATTGTTGGAAAAAATAATCACTTTGGCATCAACGTTTTTTACCGCTTCTGCAAGCACATGCGTAAAGACTTCATCGTCAAAATTATTCAACGCTTCATTTTTTATAGAATGAATTTTTTTCAAACCATATTTACCCAAGGCTGCTAAATCATCGCTCACTATTCCCAACACAATTCCTTCTGCGGATGTGTTCAGATTTTCTGCAAGTTTGGCTCCATAAGAAGCCGCTTCAAACGAACTCTTTTTTATGTGCCCATCCGACTGGTCTAAAAATATTAATATACTCATGTTATCAATTAAGAATTAAGAATCAAGTACCAAGTATCAAGTATCAACCAATTAACTAATTAACCAATTAACTAACAAACTAATTATATCACCTTCGCTTCTTCACGCAGTAACCTTACTAATTCTTCAGGCTGATCTGCGGGTATTAATTTTACTCCGGCTTTTGCTGGAGGCAAATCAAAAGAATCTATTGAAGTAAGAGTATCAGTGGGCACAGGTTCTAGCACTTTTAAAGGCTTTGTTCTTGCGCCCATAATTCCCCGCATGTTGGGTATTCTTTGCTCCGCCATTCCTTTTTGACAACTAACCACAGCAGGAAGATTTACCTCGTCTATTTCTTCACCGCCTTCTATCTCACGGGTAACCGTAGCCACAGATCCGTTCAATAAAAATTTAGTTGAAAGAGAAATAAAAGGCAATTCTAAAAATTCGGCTACCATTCCACCAATTGATGAACCATTATAATCTATGGTTTCTTTTCCTGTAAATATCAGGTCGTAATTATTTTGTTTGGCTACTTCGGCAATTTGCGAAGCAATAAAATAACCATCATGACTGTCGCTGTTTACCCTAATCGCTTCATCGCCGCCAAGTGCAAGCGCTTTACGAATAATAGGGTCGGCATCTGCGCCGCCTACATTTATTAAATGTAAAATAATTGATGGATCCGCTTCCTTCAATTCGATGGCCCTTACCAATGCGTACCATTCGTCGTAAGGATTTAAAATGAACTGCACACCTGTTTCTGCAAATTTCGTATTGTTATCAGTGAAAGCTATTTTTGCCGTGGTATCAGGAGTTTTGCTGATGCAAACAAGTATCTTCATTTCTTCCTTTTTTTTGAGGGTGCGAAGATACTAAGGAAACAAAAAGTAAAAAATTTTTTGATGGATAGAATAGAAAAGCTGAAGGAGTATATGAAAACGGCTGACAAAGATAGTTTTCTGCAACACGCGCTGGCACTGGAATACATAAAAGTGGGCAAAGATGAGGAAGCAAGAATATTGTTTAATGAGATTTTAAAAAGAGAGCCTACTTATATTGGTTCTTATTATCATTTGGGAAAACTACTGGAGAGAATAGGAGATACCCCCAAAGCATTGCGTGTATATAAAAGAGGTATGGAGGTGGCTGACGCAGCAGGTGATCAGCATTCATATATTGAACTACAGGCTGCGTATGAGGATGCGGAGGAAGAATAATTTTATCAAAAAAATACAATGACTTTTCTTAAAAGATTTATAGATTATAATAAGGAGCAGAACCTTTTTCAAAAAAATGATCGCTTGTTGCTGGCAGTAAGTGGGGGAGTGGATTCTGTGGTTTTATGCAAATTATGTAAGCAGGCAAATTATCATTTTCAAATAGCACATTGTAATTTTCAATTGAGAGGTGAGGAGAGCGAGCGTGATGAAAAATTTGTTCGGTCGCTTGCAGAAAAATATGAAGTAGAAATTTTTGTAAAAAGATTTGATACCAAAGAATATGCTGCGCAAAATAAAGTTTCCATCCAGGTGGCAGCGCGGGAATTAAGGTATAAGTGGTTCGAAGAAGTAGCAAGTAGTCCCGATAGCTATCGGGAGCAGGAAGGAGGAAGTGGCAATGAGCCATGGATTGTAACTGCACACCACGCCAACGATAACATTGAAACGCTTTTGATGAATTTTTTTAAAGGCACTGGTATCAAGGGTTTACAAGGAATTCTTCCCAGACAAGGAAATATTATCAGGCCCTTATTGTTTGCCAAAAAAGAAGAAATACTACAATTTGCCAGGGAAAATAATTTATCGTTTGTAGAAGACTCTTCCAACAGCTCGGATAAATATACCCGCAATTATTTTCGCAACCAATTGATACCTGCTCTTAAAAAAGTTTTTCCCCAAGTAGAAGAAAATCTATTGAACAATATAGATAGATACAGGGAGATAGAAGTTTTATACTCGCAATCTGTTTTTCTTAACAAGAAAAAATTGTTGGAAATAAAAGGAAGTGAAATACACATTCCTGTATTGAAATTGTTGAAAGTGGAACCTTTGAAAACGGTTATTTATGAAATTATAAAAGACTACGGATTCACTGCTCATCAAATGGAAGAGGTGGTATCTCTTTTAAAAAGTGGGAGTGGAAAATACATTTCTTCAGCAACGCATAAGATTATTAAAAACCGTAACTGGCTTATCATTGCTCCTATAAATACGCTCGAAGCCAATCATATTCTAATCAATGAAAACGATAAAGAAATTGATTTTGAAGATGGAAAATTGAGAATTAAGAATTATGATTTAGAGATGGGGAAACCTCCATGTTCAGACTTTATTGCGACGCTGGATGCAGCTAACATTCGCTTTCCACTGTTATTAAGAAAATGGAAACAAGGTGATTATTTTTATCCTTTAGGAATGCGCCACAAAAAGAAACTCAGTAAATTCTTTATTGATCAAAAATTATCGGTAACCGATAAAGAAAAAGTTTGGGTAATAGAAAGCGATAAAAAAGTTATTTGGATAGTAGGTAAGAGAATAGATGACCGTTTTAAAATTACGGACAAAACAAAAAAAGTGCTTTCGATAGAATTGAGACAGTGAACGCTAAACACAAATCAACTTCTCTTTCGTTACACGCCATCTGCTACTTTTACCCTCTTAATACGTCGTGAAAATTTTGCGCACATCAAGTCCTTTTACAGATTCAATGAAGTTATCAAGTAGTGGATAGCCTGAAAACATTTCACTGAAAATGATTAGAAAAACAACTCCAAATATAGCACCCCAAATATGTGCAGAGTGATTCACAGAAGTGCCTCCTTTTTTTCCTAAAAAATAAGAGATAATTAAAAACAAAATCCCAAATAAAAATCCAGGGATAAAAATGGGTATAAAAAGTAAGCCGATTCCTTGTAAAGGATTTATGAGTATATAAGCGAAAACTACTGCCGATACTGCGCCCGAAGCTCCGAGGCTTCGGTAATTATAATTGGCTTTATGTTTGTTGAAATCCGGAATGACACAGGCAATTAATGCCAGAAAATAGAGTAATACATAAAACAACTTTCCGGAGTTGCCGAAAATAGACATAAATGCATTTTCCGTTGCTTCGCCAAATAAGTAAAAGGCATACATGTTGAAAAATAAATGCGGAATATCGGCATGAATAAAACCATAGGTGATGAAACGGTAATATTGATTTCTTTCGATTATTACTGTCGGGTAAAATATGAGATCGTCCATTACCTTTCCGGATCTGAAGGCGAAGATGGAAATAATAACCGTAACTATAATTAAAATAAGAGTAAGTGACATTTATTAATTTTTGAAGAGCGCCAAACCTACATAAAAACTAAGAATGATGATACTTTTCATTTCGAAGGATGGTGCAAGCCCGGTAAATTTGTTCTGCAAGAATAAGGCGCACCAACTGATGAGGAAAAACTAATTTAGATAAACTCCATTGATGCTGGCATCTTTTTAAAATAGTCTGATGCAACCCATAAGCGCCTCCAATAAGGAAGATAATATTTCTGGCGCTTTCATTTGCTTTTTGCTGAATAAAATTGGCCAGTTCAATTGAATTCCATTGCTTTCCATTTTCGTCTAATGCAACCAGTACATCATCGTTTTGTAAAGCATTTAGAAGGGTAGTGGCTTCTGCTTTTTTTATATCTTCTTCAGAAAAAGAGGCCGCATTTTTTGC
>DATCWN010000383.1:0-9678 GCA_036566285.1 Hanamia sp. | reverse complement strand
ACAATCTCTAATAACAATGAACTTTTAAGTATAAATTTGGCTACGGTTTCGTCAGAAAATAATTTTAATTCCAGGCCCTGGATAAATGCGTACACGTTGGCTAAAAGCATTAATAACATCTTTTAGTAATTGAGCGATACCCTCTTCCTGAACCATTCCTTATGCATCGTGCATCCATTTCCTGAAAGCAGGCGCGGTTTCCTGGCTTATAATAATAGAGTGATTAATCTCCGGAACGCTAAGGTCTATGGTTAGCTTTACTTTTTCATAAGGCTTAAAGCCTTTTACATAATTAAGGTTAATGATGTACTGGCGGTTCACCCTGAAAAAAGAATTTTCATCCAGTTCCTCTTCCAGTTCGGTAAGCGTTTTATCCGAAATATATTTATTTGAAAAGCGATCTACTACATAGGCGATTTTATTTTCCGTAAAAAATAAAACCACATCTTCCAAAAGCAATACCCTGCTTTCCAATCCTCTTTTTACAAGCAGCCTCGACTTCTTTTTGTTATTGATAAAAGTGACCAGTTTTTCCAGCGGGGCATTTACATTGCTTTGCGCAAAATGATTGCGTAGTCTTTTATATTTCAAAAGCGCTTTTTCCACATCTGCCTTTTCCACCGGCTTCAGCAAGTAATCAATGCCATTATTTTCAAAAGCCAGCAATGTAAACTGGTCGTACCCGGTGGTAAAAATGACAGGCGTTTGCACCCCGGTTTGTTTAAAAATCTCAAACGACAATCCATCGCTTAATTGCACATCGCAAAAGATAATATCGCCCGCGGGTCCGTCAAGGAAATAGCGAATGCTTTCTTTCACCGTACTCAACATGGCCTGTATGTTTACTTCCGGTGAAAACTGGGAAAGGGTATGCGCCATTATTTTCATGGCAGGCATTTCGTCTTCAATAATAATTGCGTTTATCATGGCTGTGAATTTTGTTGGATTAAAGGTAGTTTTACAATGAATTCATGATCGCTCATTTCAATACTTATATCTTTTTGGCAAAAGAGGCGGTAGCGGGCGCTTAAATTTTTTAAGCCAATGCCTGTTGATTCTTCCGGGTGGGCTTTGGGTTTTTTATTATTTTTTACCAGCAGGTGATCGCCCTGCAACTTTATGTGTATTAGTAAGGGTTCCTCTTCAGTAAATTCATTGTGCTTAATAGCATTTTCAACAGTTACCTGTATGGCAAATGGCAGTATCATAAGATGGTTGCCGTTAGTTTCTTTTAAATTAGTATATAACTGTAGTTTATTATCGTGCCTCAATTGCAACAGGAAAAAATAATTATCAATAAATTCCAGTTCGTTATCGAGAGAAATAAGATCCCTGTCTTTGTTTATTAAAAAATATTTATAAACGCTTGCCAGCTTGCTGTTGAACGCATGCGCCGTTTTTGAATCGTGTAGAATAAGGTGTGAAAGCGTGTTGAGCGAGTTGAAAATAAAATGAGGTTCCAGTTCATTTTTCAGGCTCCTCATTTCTGCCACCGATTTTTCCAGGCCCAGTTGCCCTACCTTTTTTGTATCAAGCTGCCGCTCCTGGCTAAGGTATAATATTTCGTAAACGAGCGTAAACACAATTACCGCAAGAAGGCATAAAACGACGCATAATAAATAAGGATCCCATGCAAAGACTTCCCTGGAAACCCTGTACCAGATCAGGGTTAAAATACCCGCAATGGCGCCGCCAAACAAAGCATTGGACAGTGATACGGTAGCAATCTTTTGAAACGTATTTTGGTCTATCCGAAACCAAACCCGTATTTTATGATGCAGCCATGCCGAACAGCTCCAAATGCTCCACGACATAAATATAAAATACAGGTGCGTGACGGCAAGCTCAGTAGCAGCATACCTGCGATAAGAAATAATACCCGACAGATAAGGGATAGATAACCCAAGTAACGGAATAAATAATAAGCGTAAAACGGTATCCTTTATCATAAAAGAAAATGGATTCACTTTTTATAGGAATTGGCAAAGGATTTTCTACAGGAATTACGATTTATGTTAAATCTATTGAGACATTCTGTTAAAGGAAAGTAAAATAGTTTTCGTGGACAGTATTACTTTTTAAACGGATCAATCCTTTAAAAGTTACAGAAATGTCTCTTGAAATAAGAGTTACTAATTTTTATTTATGCTGCTTATGAATCCTTTGTTGTGATTAACTTTTAGAAAGTTCTAAACTTTCCAAAAAGCTAGTTAGTGGTTAGGTTTATAACAGAGAGCGACTTAGTATAAATAAAAACAGCCCACCATTTTAGTGAGCTATATTTTATGAAAAAGTCGGGATGACAAGATTCGAACTTGCGACCCCACGCCCCCCAGACGTGTGCGCTACCGGGCTGCGCTACATCCCGAAAAACTTTCGTGCAAATCTAATACCTTTTGGCATTAAAAAATGGACGATAAAACTTTTTAAAAACCTTCTATAAAAATAAACGTACAATAAAGTAAAAGAGCAATTAGTCGGGATGACTGGATTCGAACCAGCGGCCTCTTCGTCCCGAACGAAGCGCGCTACCGGGCTGCGCTACATCCCGCTCTTAAATATGAATTAATACTTTCTCTTTTGTCAATATTTCCTTTTCTGAAACGGTGCTTTGTTATAGCATCCCTGCAAAAGTATGAGATAAATAATTTTAGCCGAAGGCTTCTTCAAGAATCTTTTTTGTGCCGGCAAAACTTTCATGATGATGCGCATGGATGCCCGCTTTTTTTGCCGCTTCCACAAGCATGTCCGTGTCATCAAAATACAGGCACTCTTCGGGTTTGGCCTGCGCAATGCCTAATGCCAAATGAAAAATTCCAGGGTCGGGCTTGCGCATTCCCACTTCGCATGAGGAAACGAACGCGTCAAAAAAATCATGAAGCCTGAATTCTTTTATCCGGTGCTCGTTCAGTTCGCGGGCTTCATTATTTATTGAAATCACTTTTACATGTGGATGCTTTTTTTTCCAGTTAATAAGCCATGCAAGGGTGTCGGGGAGTAGCACCGATTGGGCCAACATGAACTCTTTAAATTCTTTTCTCGAAAACTTCCTTTTCTGATTGAATACAACCGTGTCTAAATAATCATCAAGAGAGATTTTGCCCATCTCAAACACATTGAAAATGAAATTGTGCAGCACATCCATTTCCTCGTAATCAATGCCGTATTTTTTTGCGGCAGCCATCCTCGATCTGTGTCCCCAGCCATTGCTTAAAAGCACTCCGCCTATGTCGGAAAATAAAATCTTGTATTCGTTTCTCATAAATTGTTATCAATAAAGTTCTTGCAAAAAAATGTGTAGGGTTATTGGTTAGTTTCTAAAGACTGTACTTTTTTTATTCTCCTGTTATGCCTTTCAAGGCCGGAAAATTTGGCTTCTAAAAATGCCATTATCAATTCCTGTGCGGAGGCAAAGCCGGTAACCCTTCCACCAAGGCAAATCAAATTCATGTCATCATCCTCCACGCCCTGGTGCGCTGAAAAATAGTCGTTGATAAGCGCTGCACGAACGCCCGTAACTTTATTAGCTGCGATGGCCGCCCCAACTCCACTTCCGCAAACGGCCACTCCGCGTTCCACTTCTTTTTGTGCCACCGCCCGTGCCAATGGAATTACAAAGTCAGGGTAGTCGTCCGTGTTGTCCAATTCAAAAGCTCCAAAATCCACCACATCATAACCCTTATCTTTTAAAAATGATTGAAGTATATTTTTTAATTCATAGCCTCCATGATCAGCGGCAATACCTATTTTCATAAACTCTTTTTAATAAATTCTCAATTCTTAATTCTTTGATTAAAATTTGGATGAAGTGGCGGTAAAGTTAAGATTGTTTTCTTTTTACCCAAATCACCGCTTTCGCTATGCACATTTGTGAATAAGTTTTAAAGCACTGAATCACATTGCCATTCCATTTTATGATAATTTAGATATGGAAATAAAAATCATCCTAAATTTATTTAGACAATGAACTACCCCGCTTTTCCGCTTCCCCACCTATTCAGAATATCGCATCATGGTTTTGCATCGCTTTACGAAAATAAAATTACGGGCGAAAAATCTTTGCATGCCACCGTTCCCTACCAACAGGGAAATGTTTTTGCAACTTTTGAAGCATCGGAAATTCTGCCCTCGCCTAACAAATACACGGTGCAGGTAAATGATAATACGCATATTATTTTGCAACCCGAAGTGTTACAATATATCAATCATTCGTGCCACCCGAATGTATTTTTTAATACCACCACTTTTGAATTAAGCAGCATCCGGGATATAGCCGCTTTTGAAGAACTTACTTTTTTTTATCCCTCAACAGAATGGATGATGGAATCGCCCTTTACATGTTTTTGCGGAAATAATAACTGCCTTCATGATATCCGCGGGGCTTTTTTTTTATCAGCCGAAACGATTGCGCAGTATAAGTTTACCGATTTTATTTTACAGAAACTAAATATATCATCCCTACAAAAAGTGTAACCGGAATAATGATCTAAAAAAATACTATGCCCCAACTTCCCCAGGATCTTTTTGTATGGGTTTTGGCCCCTTATGTGGAAACCCATAATGAAAACCTTGATTATTATTATGACTTCACACAAAGCATTGATGAATACACACGGGCGTTTAAAGAACTGAATATAGAATGGAAATGGCAGCAGGTTACCAACGATAATTATCAATGGATCATTGATCGGATCAGCGAAGCTTCCTCCTCTCAGAATATAGTGGTGATCAACCTTTGCGACGGAGACGATATGAATAAAGCGCCCGGTGTAAATGTAATAAGGCATCTAAAAAAAAGAGGATTGTGTTTCACCGGCGCCGATGAATATTTTTATAAGATCAGCACTTCCAAAATAAATATGAAGGAAGTTTTTGACCGGAAAAATATTGCTACCGCGCCCTGGAAAATTATTTCAGAAGAAAATAAAAATGACGTTTCCATTTTTGAAGAATTAGGAAATCCCGTGATTATAAAACCAGCCATTTCCGGCGGAAGTCTCGGTGTAGGCATTCGCTCTGTGGTAAAAAATAATGAAGAATTAAAAGCGCAATATGAGAAATTGCAGGAAGGTTATCATGGCTGGAACTTAACAGGCGGAGGTGTTATCGCCGAGCAGTTTATTGACGGCCCGGAGTTTACCACGCTTATTGTAGGAAACGGAACTTCACCAAGAGATTGCAAAATTTATCTTCCTGTAGAAAGAGTCTTTAACGCCAAACTTCCTTCTCACGAAAAATTTTTATCGTTCGACAGGCTTTGGGAAATGTATGAAGAGGAAACTCCTTTAAAGGATGAAGAAGATTTTTACAACTATCAAATGCCTGCTGTGGCGCTATTACAAAGCATTTGTCAATTAAGCTTTGATGCATATAAAGCGATGAGGGGAAAGGGCTATTGCCGCGTGGATTTGCGAATGGATGCCGAAACCGAAAAATTATTTGTGCTGGAAGTAAATGCCCAATGCGGATTATCGGAAGATGAAAATTACACCTCCATTGGCGCCATACTTCGCCTTTCAGGGAATTCATTTTCATCGTTAGTAGTGGAGGTTATTAAAGATGCCTTAGCGAAAAAACTTTCTGAAAAAAAGAAACCAGCAGAACAATTGGAACTAATATAATTTTAAAAAACAAAAAAATCATTTCAAAAATATCACATGAGAGTTTGTGTGCTGCAACCTGATTATTCCACTACAGAAGTAGATTATAAAAACTACGATCCACCAAGAAATTTATCCGCCTTACTTCCGGACGATATAGTTGATCACATTTTTCTAAATAAGCTTACCACCTGGCAGCAATTACACAAACTAAAAAGAAACAAGTACGACATTTTCATCAATCTTTGTGAAGGGTATCTCCATTGGGAAGTTCCTTCCATTGATGTGATACATTCCCTTGAAATGCTTAACCTGCCTTACACAGGGCCGAATGCCATTCTGTATGATCCGCCTAAAGAACTAATGAAATATGTGGCTTACACGTGCAATGTAAAAACCCCGGCTTATACCATTATCAATGAAGAAACGGATATCAATAAAGCCGGTAAAGATTTAAAATTTCCTCTTTTTATAAAACCATCCAAAGCCGGAGACAGCCTTGGCATTGATGATAATTCCCTGGTAAATAATGAAAAAGATTTTTTATCAAAAACCATTTCTTTATTAAAAGAGTATGATGAAATATTGGTGGAAGAATATATTGAGGGAAGAGAGTTCACCGTGCTGGTGGTAAAGAACGCGAATGAAAATAACGCTACAGCTTACCAGCCTTTGGAATTTGTTTTTCCTGAAGGAAAAAGATTTAAAACCTATTCACTCAAAACTTCTGAACTGCATAAGGAATGCAATATTCCATGCGTTGATGCGCATCTTTCCAAAAGATTAAAAGAAGATGCTTCGGGAATATTCAAAGCGTTTAATGGGGTAGGGTATGCACGGTTAGATTTCAGGGTCAATAATAAAAACGAAATATTTTTTCTTGAAATCAATTTTACCTGCTCGGTATTTTATGAAAATGGCTATGAAGGTTCGGCCGATTATATCCTGATGAATGCGCCCGGTGGTAAAAAAGATTTTTTACAAAAAATAATTCAGGAAGGAATATTCAGGCATCAGCAAAAACAAAAAAAATATTTAGTAAAAGGAAATTCGCTTTCCGGCTATGGCATCTATGCTGCGAAAGATATTGAGGCCGGTGAAATCATTTTTCACAGCGAAGAAAAGCCACACAGGCTCGTAACCAAAAAGTTTGTGGAGGAGAATTGGGATGCAGATGCCATCCATAATTTTAAAAGATATGCATGGCCACTAAGTACTGAAGTGTATGTACTTTGGGATGAAGATCCATCGGTGTGGGCGCCGCAAAATCATTCATGCGAACCGAATACGCAATACGAAGGATTAAATGTAGTTGCCATAAAACCCATAAAAAAGGGAGAAGAACTTACCTTAGACTACGCCACTTTTCTCGATGATGAAATGGAAAGTTTTGTTTGTAATTGCGGTTCGGTAAATTGCAAAAAAATAATAACCGTTTCAGTGGTTGATCGTTAAACAGTTATTCCCTGGTTTTACCGAATACTGTTTATTTTTATTGAATCAATGATAAAATTATTATGACAAGAGAAGAAAGATTTATGAAGGAAGCCATCGCGCTTTCGAATCTCGGGGTACTTAATGATGAAGGCGGCCCTTTCGGATGCATTGTGGTGAAAGGCGATGAAATAGTGGGAAGAGGAAATAATAAGGTGACAAGTACCAACGACCCTACGGCACACGCAGAAGTGGTGGCTATCCGCGATGCCTGCAAAAACCTAAAAACTTTTCAATTGGATGGGTGTGAGGTTTATACTTCCTGTGAACCTTGTCCCATGTGCCTTGGCGCTATTTATTGGGCGCGTCCGTCTATTATTTATTATGCCAATACAAGGGAAGATGCAGCAGAAATAGGATTTGATGATTCCATGATATATGATGAGATAAATGCCGGCCTTCATAACCGTAAAATTCCGATTATGAACATAGGAAGAGAAGATGCCCGCAAAGTTTTCACAGCATGGTTGCAAAAAAATGACAAAAAGATTTATTAAAATTCGAGGAGTACTTTTAACTCCTTAAAAACTTTGAGCAAACATTTCCACAAAAAAAATTTTTAATCCACAATATTCTTAACCCCATTAATTATAAAATATGGCTTGCAAATTTAATTTCCCTTTTACTGAACCTGCAGAAAGCGCCGTAGGAAAGGCGAGAGCGGCAGTGGAAAGCCAAAACGGTATTTTTGATGGCGATACCAACTCTGGTAATTTTGAAGTAACGGTTTTCGGAAATACGATTAAAGGAAATTACAGCGTTATGGGTCAAACATTACTTCTTGAAATAACGGATAAACCCTTCTTTGTACCATGCAGTACTATTGAAAGTTTTTTGTTGAAACAAATTTCCTGATAAAGGGAACCTCTAAACAGATTCATGTTTTTTAGAAAGTAGTTTGTGTATTTTTTTCACAAGCTCGTTTACTTCAAAGGGCTTGGCGATGAAGTCATCCGCGCCAAATTCGTAGATAGCCGTATCAGCCACGCGCGGATATCCGGAGAAAATAATTATGGGAATGTGCCGGGTGTAGCTGGAAGATTTTAATCTCTTACAAACTTCAAGTCCGTCCAGTCCCGAAAGAAAAACATCCAGCAAGATCATTTGAGGCTCATGAGTGATTATAGAAGAGGACGCCTCATCCCAATCCGAATAGGCGGCAACGTCAAAACCTCTTTTTTGTAAAAATGATTTTACAATTTCAAGAAGGTCTTTATCATCATCTATGATTAATATGCGGGGCATAAAATAGAATGTACAAAAAGCGTGCAATAAATAATCCGGATTTTACGGTATTAGATAATAATTTATAACATGAAATATATCTTTTTAATTTCATCAAAATCTATGTAGCCACTGTTTCTATGCCTTATTAAACCAACCAGTAATTTCTTCAAAAGAAATAATTTTGAAATAGGATCTTTTCAACTAAAGCATTTATTGATAAAATGACTACGAAAGAAATAGACTCCATTTTAATAAAACAAGTCAGGGATAATAAGACCCCTTCTGTACAATATGTTATTTTCAATCAAGACCGTATTATTCACCAGTTTCAATCAGGCTTTGCTGACATTCAAAATCAAACTAAAACGGCAGGTAACATTACCTATCACGCGTATTCTGTTACAAAAACGTTTACTGCTTTAGCCATCTTACAATTGGCCATGCAGAAAAAGATGGACATTGAACAACCTGCTAAATATTATCTGCCGGGCTTTCCCTATTCCCCTGAAATTACAGTGAAACAACTATTGACACATTCGGCCGGAATTCCTAATCCTATCCCGTTGAGCTGGATACATTTGGCAGAAGAACACCCGTCCTTTGACAGAAATACTTTTTTTAAAAACATCTTTCTCAAAAACCCACGAACAAAGACAGCGCCCAACGACAAGTTCGCTTATTCAAACCTGGGCTATGTTTTACTGGGACAAATTATTGAAAAAGTATCAGGCCAAAGTTATGAGGATGTGATTCGTAACCATATTTTAAAGCCCTTACACTTAAATACAGGAGATTTGGATTTTACAATTACAGACACCCATCTGCATGCTAAGGGATATCATAAGAGAATGAGTTTCTCCTATTTAATTTTAGGTTTCTTCCTTAATAAAAAAAAATATCTTGACAAGACAGAGGGTAAATGGAAGTCGTACAAAAACAGTTATGTAAACGGAACATCGTACGGCGGCTTAATCGGTACACCCGGCGCGTTTGTAAAATATATCCAGGAACTTTTAAGAACCAATTCAGCGCTTATATCAGACGAATACAAAAAGATATTATTCACAGAAAATGTAACCAATTCAAACAAGCCAACGGGGATGTGTTTGTCCTGGTTTAGCGGGCAATTACATGGCAACAAATATTTTACACACGCCGGTGGAGGCGGCGGTTATTATTGCGAACTAAGAATATACCCCGGCATAGGAATTGGAAGTATTATCATGTTTAACAGGACAGGATTCACTGACGAACGGTATTTGGATAAACTGGATTCCTTTATTATTGATGAAAAATAGGAAGATGATAATGGTACACCGCCGAGGTCGGTACAATTTCAAAACAGATTTGGTACATG